>BTUT01000127.1:0-7720 GCA_045862935.1 Acidimicrobiia bacterium | reverse complement strand
TGGGGGAGGGGCCGGGATGCTTCGCGGGAGTGCTGGCCCTGCTCGCCGATCCGGCGCGCACGCCGCTCGTGTTCTTCTGCAACGCGGGCAAGGATCGCACCGGGGTGGTCGCCGCGATGGTGCTCGGCTTGCTCGGCGTCGACGACGAGGCGGTCGCGGCCGACTACGCCCGGACCCAGGGCGCGCTCGACGCGATCCGGCTCGCGAGCCGACGCGACTACCCGTCCGACGTTCAGGCCTGGCGCAACCTCTCGCCCGACATGCGCGAAGCGCGGGCGGAGACCATGCTGGCCTTCCTCGATCTCGTGCGCGAGCGGGTCGGCGGCTGGGAGGCCTACGTCGCGACCCTCGGGTTGGAGGCCGGGACCGTCGAGCGCATGCGAGACTCGCTGCTCGAACCCGAGGGGGACCCACATGGGCAGTGACCACGGCGAGATCGATCCCCAGGAGCTGCGACGCCTGCCGCTCGAGGGCCCGGTGAACTTCCGCGATCTCGGTGGCTACGTGGCCACCGACGGTCGCACCGTCCGCCGGCGGCACCTGTTCCGCAGCGACGCGCTCCACCGGCTCACCCAGTCCGATGCCACGCAGGTGCGCGCGCTGGGCGTGACGACCCTCATCGACTTCCGCACGGCCCACGAGCTGGAGCTCTCGGGACGGGGCGGGATGGGGATGCTCGATGCGGAGCACGTGCACCTGCCGACGTTCGACACGACCCGGCCGATGCTCGAGGACGAGGCGATCCTCGCGTCGCTGATCACCGCGCCGGACGCCTACATGGCGATGCTGCACAACGGGTCCGACGCGTACGCGGCGGCGCTGCGCCGGGTCGCGCGCTCGGAGGACCCGGTGGTGTTCTTCTGTGCGGCAGGCAAGGACCGCACCGGGGTGTTCGCCGCGCTCGTGCTCGGCCTGCTCGGTGTGTCCGATGCGGACGTCGTGGCCGACTACGCGCTGACGGCTGAGGTGATCGGGCGCATCCATGCGTTGCACAGCCACGACGACCCCTCGATGGAGCGCATGGCGGTCAGGGTCGGCGAGGACCTGCGCGGGGCCTTTCCGGAGTCGATGACCGAGACCCTGGCCCGAGTGCACGCGGAGTGGGGGGACTGGAGCGGCTACGCGGCGTCGATCGGGGTCGGAACCGACGAGCTCGAGGACCTGCGCGCCCGGCTGCTCGTCTGACCGGGCCCGTAGCATCGCCGATCGTGAGCGCCGTCGGACGGGAATCGTTCCTGGTCGAGCGGATGCGGGGATTCGCGACGACGATCTTCGCCGAGATGTCGGCGCTCGCGGCCGCGACCGGCTCGATCAACCTCGGGCAGGGCTTCCCCGACGTCGACGGGCCGCCCGAGGTGGTCGATGCGGCGATCGCCGCGATCCGCGCGGGCGACAACCAGTACCCACCCGGAGCGGGGATCGCGTCCCTGCGCGAGGCGGTCGCCGAGCACCAGGCCCGGTTCTGGGGGTTGGACGTCGATCCCGACGCGGAGGTGCTCGTCACCGCGGGTGCGACGGAGGCGATCGCCGCGTCGTTGCTCGCGTTGCTCGAGGCCGGCGACGAGGTGATCACGTTCGAGCCCTACTACGACTCGTACGCGGCCTGCATCGCCCTCGCGGGTGCACAACGTCGGGTGGTCACGCTGCGTCCGCCCGACTACTCGTTCACGGTCGACGCGCTCCGAGCCGTCGTGACCCCGCGGACGCGGGTGGTGCTCCTGAACACACCGCACAACCCGACCGGCAAGGTGTTCTCGCGCGTCGAGCTGGAAGCGATCGCGGCGCTGTGCGTGGAGCACGACCTGATCGCGATCACCGACGAGGTCTACGAACACCTGGTGTACGGCGACCATGTTCACGTGCCGATCGCGACGCTGCCCGGCATGCGTGAGCGCACGATCACGATCTCGTCCGCCGGGAAGACGTTCTCGATGACGGGATGGAAGACCGGTTGGGCCTGCGCGCCGTCGGACCTGGTCGCGGCGGTACGCACCGTGAAGCAGTTCCTGACCTACGTGCACGGCGCGCCGTTCCAGCACGCGGCCGCGGCGGGGCTCCGTCTGGGTGACGCGTACTTCGCGGGGCTCGCCGCCGAGATGGCTGCGAAGCGCGACCTCCTCGCGTCGGGGCTGACGGACGTGGGCCTCGACGTGTTCGCGCCGGCGGGCACGTACTTCGTCACCGCCGACATCCGCCCGCTGGGGGAGTCCGACGGGATGGCGTTCTGCCGGTCGCTGCCCGAGCGCTGCGGTGTGGTGGCCGTGCCGACGGTGGTGTTCTACGACGACGTGGAAGCCGGGTCGCCGCTCGTCCGGTTCGCGTTCTGCAAGCGCCGCGAGGTGCTCGAGGACGCGGTCGTCCGCTTGAAGGCACTCCGGCCGTGAGGCGGCACGGGTGAGCCTGCGCGTCGCCGCGGTCCAGCACGACATCGTGTGGGAGGACCCGGGCGCGAACTTCGCGCGGCTCGCGCCGATCATCGCGGGCGCGGTGGCCGAGGGCGCGGGCCTGGTGGTCCTCACCGAGGTGTTCTCCACGGGCTTCTCCATGGACACCGCGAAGATCTCGGAGCCCGTGGGTGGTCCGAGCACGCAGTTCCTCGCCGACCAGGCGGCGACGCACGGCGCGTGGGTGTGCGGCTCGCTGCCCGAGCGGGTCAGCGGTGCCGACCGGCCGACCAACTGCCTCGTGGTCGCGGGGCCCGCCGGCGAGCTGCACCGCTACCACAAGATCCACCCGTTCACCTACGCACGGGAGCACGAGCGGTTCGCGCCGGGAGACACGCGGCTGACGGTGGACGTGGATGGGGTCCGTGTGAGCCTGTTCGTGTGCTACGACCTGCGCTTCGCCGACGAGCTCTGGGCGCTGGCGGATGGCACCGACTGCTACGTGATCGTCGCCAACTGGCCGGCACCGCGTCGGGATCACTGGAGGACCCTGTTGCGGGCGCGGGCCATCGAGAACCAGGCGTACGTGGTCGCGGTGAACCGGGCCGGATCGGGCGGTGGCCTGGACTACGCGGGGGACTCGGCGATCATCGGTCCGTTCGGCGAGGAGCTCGCGGTGGCCGCGGACACGGGCGACGTGGGCACCGAGCAGACGCTGCTCGCCGACGTCGACCCCGTGCACGTCGCCGACGTCCGCCGCCGCTACCCGTTCCTCCGAGACCGCCGCCCCTGACCCCAACCCCGCGACACCCCCATGATGCGTCCCTCACCCCCGCTCCGTGGGGGGTGAGGGACGCACAGTCGGACCATGCGTCTCGCACCCGCATCGGGAGTCGGGGCCGGACCGCACTCAGAGGATCTGCGCCGCCGCGTCGATCGAGACGATGGCCGCGACGACGGTCGCGAGGCCCACGAGCGTGGTGCCGACCGCCTTCACGGCGCGCTGCTCGAGCAGCGGTCGGGCGCGTCCACGCAGGGCACCACGGAGGAGTACGTAGGGCGCCGTCACGAACACGAATGGCGGGACGACGGCCATCGCGAGCCCGGCATGGCCGGGAATCGCCCGCACGCTCGAGCCGAGTGGCTCGACGCCGCGGTCGAACCGCGTCGCGAGCGCACCGAAGGTCCACGCGAACAGGAGCGAGAGCGCCACGATCCCGCCGACCGCCAACCAGAGGGGGCCGAGGATCTCGAAGTCGACGTTGTCGGGTGACAGCGGGTCGTCGACCCCGAACAGCCCGAGGAGCAGCACGCCGAACATCGAGCTGCCGCTCGCGACTCGACTGGGGAGGAAGTGGCGCAGCCCCAGGTAGCCGAGCGCAGCCACCGCGGGGAGCACCATGCCGACGAAGCCCACGAAGCCGAGCGTGCCGCCGAACGTGATGTCGCCGACCACCTCTTCCGCCTCGGTGAGCCTGCCCTGGGCGTCCGCCCCGGAGGTGACGGCCATGAGGCGCATGTACGCGCGCCCGCCGAGCCCGGGAACGAGGATCCCGGCCACGAGCCCCGCGCCCACGATCGCGGCCATCGTGCGCAGCCCGTCGAGCGCGGACGCGCCGTGGCGGTCGGGGAGCCGTCGGGCGACGACGGTCGGGAGCTGCCGGCCGTGCCAGCCGATGAGGGCGGCGGCGGCGAGCGCGGCGACACCGACGGTCCCCACCACCAGGTTCCCCGCGTCCATCGCCGAGTCTTGCACGGGGACTCGAGGTTCGGGTGGCTCAACCGGGTGACACCGGGCGAGAGGCGCCGCGCCCTCAGATGGCGCGGGTGTGGCCTTCCCAGTACGGGTCGCGGAGCTTGCGCTTGTAGAGCTTGCCGTTGGGGTCGCGGGGGAGCTCGGCGACGAAGTCGATCGAGCGCGGGGTCTTGTACCTCGCGAGCTTGTCGGCGGACCAGGCGAGGATCTCGGACTCGAGCGCCTCGCCGCCCTCGACGCCGTCGATCGGCTCGACGACCGCCTTGACCTCCTCGCCCCAGTCGGGGTGGGGGATGCCGAACACCGCGACGTCGGCCACCGCGGGGTGCATGATGAGCACGCTCTCGATCTCGGCCGGGTAGATGTTCGCCCCACCCGAGATGATCATGTCGGTCTTGCGATCCGAGAGGAACAGCCAGCCGTCCTCGTCGAGGTAGCCGACGTCGCCCACGGTGAAGAACCTCCCGTGTCGGCTCCGGTCGGTCTTGTCCTTGTCCTTGAAGTACTCGAACTGGCCCGACGTCATGTGCATGTAGACGGTGCCGACCTGTCCGGGCGGCAGCTCCTGGTTGTCGTCGTCGAGGATCACGATCTCGGACGTGGGCCACGCCCGGCCGACGGTGCCCGGGCGCTCGAGCCACTCCTCGGCGAACACGATCGTGCCGCCGCCCTCCGACGCGGCGTAGTACTCGTCGATGACCGGGCCCCACCACTCGAGCATCTGGCGCTTCACCTCCGGCGGGCACGGTGCCGCCGCGTGCACCATGTGGCGGAGCGACGACACGTCGTACCGGGAGCGCACCTCCTCGGGGAGCCCGAGCAGGCGCACGAACTGGGTGGGCACCATGTGGGTGTTCGTGACGCGGTACCGGTCGATCCGAGCCAGCATGTCCTCGGGCGTCCACTTGTCCATCAGCACGACGGTGTGGCCCGCGTGGACCGCGCCGCCCGCGAAGACCAGCACCGCCGTGTGGTACAGGGGTGAGCCGCAGATGTGCACGTTGTCGTCGAAGGGCTGGAGCCGGAACAGGAACAGCATCCCCGCGAACCCGATGGACATGTCCTCGGGGGCCACGCCGGGCAGCGGGCGGCGCACCCCCTTGGGGCGGCCGGTCGTGCCGGACGTGTAGTTCATCACCGCGCCGGTCGTGCGGTCGGTGGGCAGGGTGGTGGGCTGGGTGTCCTTGAGGTCCTCGTACGGGCGGAAGCCCGGGATCGAGCCGCCCACGGCGAACCGACCCTCGGCGGGGAAGCCGATCTCGTCGGCGGCTGCGGCCGCGTGGTCGGCGAAGCGGGCGTGGGCGACGAACGCGCGGGCCTCGCAGTCGTCGACGATGTAGGCGATCTCGGGGCCCACGAGGTGCCAGTTGATCGGCACCAGGTAGAAGCCGGCTTGCAGCACGGCGAGGTAGAGCTCGAAGACCTCGACGCAGTTCGGGAGGAGCATCGCGACGGAGTCCCCGGGCTGGAGCCCGAGCGCGCGCAGGCCGTGCACCACCTGGTTGCACGACGCGAGCAGCTCACCAGCGGCGACCTGCCGTTCGTCGGGGTCCACGAGCGCGAGGTGGTCGGGGTCGGCCTGCGCGATCGACCAGAAGCCGAGCTGGGTCACGGTCGGGCTCCTCGGTGAGAACCGGGCACGGCGCGGTAGTAGAACACGTCCCCCCGTCCGTCGGCCAACCGGAGCGCGGGGAGCCCGCTCGCTCCGGATCCGCCGACGGGGGCCCGAGCGGCGCACCCCCCGAGCCGGATCGCCCCGCGTGCCTCGTCGCCCGTGAGCCCGATCCGTCCGGCGGTGCCGGCTCAGTGGCCGAGGAAGCGCGGCGCGCGCTTCTCGGCGAACGCACGCGCACCTTCGGCAGCGTCGTCGCTGGCGAACACGGCGCGCGCCGTGGCCCGCCACCCGGAGACGTCGACGGCGTGCAGGCCCTGGGTCCCCACCACGACCTCCTTGGCGAGCCTCACCCCGAGGGGTGCGTTCGCGGCGATCGTGGCGGCGAGCGTCAACGCGACCGGGAGCGCGTCGCCGGAGGGCACGACCCGGTTCACCAGCCCGAGGGCGTACGCCCGCGCCGCGCTGATCGGCTCCCCGGTGAGGGCCAGCTCGAGCGCGAGCGCGGGTGGCAGCCGCAGGGCGGCACGGCTGGTCACGCCCACCCCGACGAGGCCGCGGCGAACCTCCGGGATCCCGAACACCGCGTGCTCGGCGGCCACGACGAGGTCACAGGCGATCGCGAGCCCGAAGCCACCTCCGATCGCGGCTCCGTTCACCGCCGCGATGACCGGCTTCGGGTAGCACCGCTCGGTGAGGACGTCGGTCCCGCCACCGGCTGCGGGAGCACCACCGTCGGGAGTCGCCGCGAAGGCCTTCAGGTCCATGCCCGCGCAGAAGGACCGGTCACCCGCGCCGGTGAGGACGACGGCCCGGACACCGTCGTCCTGTTCGGCCGCGGCGAAGGACTCGCCGAGCGCACGGTGGGCGTCGGGGTCGAGGGCGTTCGCGCGCTCGGGGCGGTCGATGGTCACGACGAGCACGCCATCGTGGAGCTCGGTGCGGATTCCCATCGCCGCATCGTGCCATCCTCTGGGGATCCGAGGGTCCGACCCAGGAGGTCACGGTGCCCGAGCCTCTCGACCTCGCAGGCGCGGCGTTGCCCCCGGACACCGTGGGCCTGCTCGCGGGCATCACGACGACCCGCGCGATCCGCCGCTACCGCGACGAGCCGGTCCCGCCCGAGGCCCTGCGGGCGATGCTGTTCGCGGCGACGCGTGCGCCGAGCGGCTCGAACCGCCAGCCCTTCCGGTTCCTGGTGCTCACCGACGGCCCGAACGCGCGCGCCGCGAAGGCGCTCATCGCCGGGGCGGCCCGTCGGATCTGGGTCAACAAGCGAGAGGAGGACCACTACGACGAGGGGTCGGGTGCGGTCGCGGGATCACCGAAGGCACGGATGGCCGCGACCATGCAGCACTACGTCGAGCACTTCGAGCGCGTGCCGGTGCTCGTGCTCCCGTGCCTCGTGCGCTACCGGGACCCGACCTCCTTCGAGGGGGCATCGGTGTACCCGGCGTGCCAGAACCTGCTGCTCGCGGCGCGCGCGCTGGGCTACGGCGGCGTCCTCACCGGCTTCCACGGCCTGGTCGAGCAGGAGCTGCGGGACCTGCTCGGCGTCCCCGAGGGCGTGCTCGTGGCGGCGACGATCACCATCGGACGTCCCGCGGGGCACCTCGGTCCGGTGCGGCGGCGCCCGATCCGCGAGCTCGTGTTCGGGGACGCGTGGGGCGAGACCCCCGACTGGGCGGTCGATCCGCCCGGCACCGCCCACACCGCCGCGGGCCCTCCGAGCCAGAGCCCGTCGACCTCGGGCGCCTGATCTCGACCGGCCGCCGCGCACCCGCGGTCGGGCAGCCGGCGGCGAGCGGTGCGGCGCGGACCGTCAGTCGGTGGCGGGCTCGCCGAGTGCGAGCCGCTTCGCCCAGCGGTAGTCGGGCTTGCCCACCGGCGTGCGCGGGATCACGCTGGCGAGGTGCAGCTCCCGGGGGACCTTGTAGCCCGCGAGGTGCGTGCGGCAGAACGCCTGGA
>BTUT01000126.1:0-7761 GCA_045862935.1 Acidimicrobiia bacterium | reverse complement strand
GTTCCGCCTGCTGGCCGACGAAGCCGTGAACGTCGACATGATCGTCCAGAACGTGTCGACGGCCGGCCACACCGACATCTCGTTCACCGTGCCGCACGCCGACCTCGCGCGCGCGTTGAAGGTGATGGACGGCGTCGTCGACGAGATCGGCGCGGTCGGTGTCACCCACGACCCGGGGATCGGGCGCGTCTCGCTCGTGGGCGCCGGCATGAAGTCGCACCCCGGGGTCGCCGCCACGATGTTCGAGGTGCTGGCCCACGAGGGCATCAACATCGAGATGATCTCCACGTCGACGATCCGCATCTCGTGCGTCGTGCAGGAGCACGAGGTCGACCGTGCGGTCGTGGCGCTGCACCGCGCGTTCGAGCTGGAGGACGCATCGTGAACGTGGGGCTCGTGGGAGCGACCGGCCTGGTCGGCACGGAGATGCTGCGCATCCTCGAGGAGCGCGCGTTCCCCGTTGACGAGCTGCGCGTGTTCGCCTCACCGCGCTCCGAGGGCCGCAAGCTCGCGTACGCCGGGCGCGAGGTCGCGTGCCAGGTGCTGCGCGAGGGCTGCTTCGAGGGGCTCGACCTCGTGGTGTTCGACGTCGACGACCCGCTGTCGATCGAGTGGGCGCCGCGAGCCGTGGCGGCCGGCGCCACGGTGATCGACAAGTCCGCCGGGTTCCGGATGGATCCCGAGGTGCCGCTCGTGATCGCCGAGGTCAACCCGGCGGACGTCCACGACGCGCCCAAGGGCATCATCGCCTGCCCGAACTGCACCACGATGGTGCTGCTCACCGCGCTCGCCCCACTGCACCGCGCGGCGACCATCCGCCGCATGGTGATCGCCAGCTACCAGGCGGTGTCGGGCGCCGGGCAACCGGGCCTCCACGAGCTCGCCGAGCAGTGGGTGAAGGCCGCGGGGCGCGAGGAGACCCTGCGCCGGGCGGGCGCCGTCCCCGGCGCGATCGAGCCGGGCGAGGTGTGGGACCGACCGATCGCCGGCAACGTCATCCCGCGGGCGGGCTCGGTGAAGGAGGCGGGCTACACGTCGGAGGAGTGGAAGCTCGTCCACGAGAGCCGCAAGATCCTCCATGCGCCCGAGCTCCGGGCCACGGCGACCTGCGTGCGGGTGCCGGTCTACGTGGGCCACTCCCTCGCGGCGAACGTGGAGCTCGAGCGCGCGCTGTCACGTGACGACGCGGCCTCGTTGCTGGCCTCGGCGCCGGGCGTGGTGCTGGTCGACGGCGGCGACGGTGCGCCCACCGCGCTCGAGGGCGCCGGTGTCGACCCCGTGCTCGTCGGCCGGCTCCGCGAGGACCAGTCGCAGCCCAACACGCTCGACCTCTGGGTCACCGGCGACAACCTGCGCAAGGGCGCGGCCCTCAACGCGGTCCAGCTCGCCGAGCTGCTGGTGTAGACGGCGCGCGGTGCGCGTCGCGCGCGGAGGTCGCGACAGGGCGCGGCGGGCGTCGACGGGTTGGCTGGGGCCGCGCCGTTGCCGCCCGACGGGGGCGGGGCCGCGGTCGCGCGACCTACTTCTTCTTCTTGCCCTTCTTCTTGTCCTTCTTCTTGCCCTTCTTCTTCGCCACGGTTCCCTCCCTCCTGTGCTCGTGACTGCGCGGGTGTGCATCCTGGCACGCGCGTGAGCGCGCGACCGCGACTTCAGCCGGTCCAGCCCATCCGGCGGAAGAACGCGAGGTAGCGCTCGAGCAAGGTGACGGTGTCCCAGTGAGCGAGGAAGTGCTCGCGTGGCGAGTAGTGGGGACGATCCGTGAGCACCGCACGCATCACTTCCAGGAAGCGCTCCTCGCTCGCGAGCTCGCCGGTGACTCCCGGCACGACGACGTGCCGGCCACCCTCGATCGCGTCGTTCACCACGATGGGCAGTCCGGCCGCGACGCACTCCCACATCGCGGCGGGGTTCGATGTGTGATCGCCGGGATACACCGCGATCCGCGACGTCTGGAGCAGATCCACGACATCGCGCTCGTCCCAGTCGGACGTGGTGATCCGGGTTCTGGTGAGATCGAGCGCGTTCGCCGGCACCGGGTGGAGGTGCCCGGTGAGCTCCGTGCCCCGAACGGCGTCGACGAGCAGGTCGTGGCGCTTCCCCGCGTAGCAGGTTGCGAGGTAGACGAAGTCGCGCTCCGGCGCAGCCGGCCGGGGCCGGACGACCTCGGTGTTCACGACGGGGATGTAGAGCATCGAGCGCTCGACGAGCTGGTCCTGCGCGTCGAGCAGGAAGCACTCGGCGTGCTCGAGCGGGTCCGTGGGCGCGCGGAGGGTGGGGACGTGCACGCGGAACGACCGGCCCTCGAGCATGCGGAGCACCGGGAGCCCGCGGAACCCGAAGTTCACGATCAGGTCGGGTGGCCCCGTTCGGTCGAGGTAGGCGGCGACGTCGGCCGCGTTGTGGAAGTGCACCTCGAGCGCCCCGCCCGGCGTGTACCGCATCCGTCGTCGGGGCTGGTAGTCCCAGAGCTCGACCCGCTGGGCGCGTCCGCAGTCCATGAGGTAGACGCCGAGCGCGGTGATGTGGAAGCCCCACATGAACGGCTGCTCGAAGAGCGAGGCCCGCCTGGGACAGTCGGGGATCGCGGTCGACGCCCAGAGCGCCTCGTAGTCGTCGCTCACCGGGAGTGGCGCGCTGAAGTTGGAGGCGACGACCCGCACTCAGCGCCTCCTCGAACGCGACCAGGTCTCGGCCGCACCCAACCAGGCGCCCACTCGCGCGGCGGCCATGCCGGCGACCCGAAGGGTACGGACCCGCGGATCGCAGCGGGGAGCGTCCGGTTCGACGAGGAGATGACCGTCGTTGCGAGGGAGCGGTGTCGCGGCCGAGGCCCGCCCGCGCTCGAAGGCCGTGCGGAGGTGGCCGGCTCGGGTCGCGACCGCCGTGGAGAAGCGGTACGTGATGAGCGGGCTCTCCGCCGGGTGCTGCCCGGCGCGCAGCACCCGGTCCCGGGCCGCCGCATCGACTCCCGAGGCCAGACGCTCGTCGAAGCCGCCCGTGGCGAGGAGCGGCGCGCGGGCGAACGAGCCGGAGCCCGGACCGTCGAGGTACTCGGCCCAGCCGTGGGCCGAGCGCGCGCGGTTGGCCACCCGTCCGGCGACGTAGCCGTTCCCGGCGTCGTGGGTCTCGACGAGCGCGGCGAGCGCGCCGGGCGCGAGGTCGGCCGGAGCGTCGAAGAAGACCACGTAGTCGCCCCGGGCGACGCGCAGCCCGCGGTTGCGCGCCGCACCGGGTGTGGTGTCCATCGGGATCTCGATGACGGTCGATCCCGGCCGGAGCCGGGCGACGTCGTCCGCGGCGCCCGCACCGTGGGCCAGCACGATCACCTCCGAGTCGTGGCGGAGCCCTTGCGTGTCGATGGCCCGCACCAGCGGGATCATCTCGTCGGCGGCCGCGTCGTCGATGATCACGACGATCGACAGGACCGGCCAATCCATCTCGGGTTCCGTCTCGCTCGGGTCCCAGCCGAAGCGCGACCGGAGGATCACCGGACAGCCGGGTCGCCGCTCGCGGAACACCCGCTTGCGGCTCGGCGGTGCCTCCAAGTAGGCGTAGTCCTCCCACTCCTGGGTCGGGTCGGCTTCCCGGTACTTCTCCCGCCGCGCGCGACGGAGCTCGGGCGTCAAGCCGCCGAGGTGCTGAATCCGCAGGTTCGTGACGAGCCAGCGGTGCCGCGGGATCGCCGTGGGGACCGGGGGGAAGTGGAGGCGGTGCTCGGGGAACCGGTGATGTTCCCGGTACGCGAACAGCCGGTACGCGTCGCTCTCGATCCCGTCGAAGTGATCGACGTCGTCCACCATCTGCACGACGGGGAACCCGTACGCGATGCCGGGTCGGGCGTCGTGCTCGATGAAGTGCCGGAGGGCGTCGCCGTCGCGTGGCGAGAGCCGCTCGTCGGCGTCGATGCTGATGACGAAGTCGGGCCGCCGCGACCGTGCAGCGGTGAGCAGCCGGTTCCGGTTCTGCGAGTCGTCCCAGCCCGCGAAGTCGCGGCGTACCGGGTTGCGGAGCAGGACCTCGACCATCGGGTGCGCGTCGAGGAGCTCGGCGGTGCCGTCGACGCTCCCATCATCGAGCGCGACGACCGCGTCCGCGAACCGGGACACCGACTCGAACCACGCGGGGAGGTGAGCCGCGGCGTCGCGCGCCGGGAGCAGGCAGACGACGCGCATGCTCTAGTGTCTCACGGCGGTGCGGATCCTCGTGGTGGCCGACGGTCTCGAACCTCTCCTCCGTTCGACCGTGATCGGACTCGCCGAGCGGGGACACGAGGTCCGCGTCGTCGGTGCGACCGGACCGCGCGAGCTCGGTCCCGAAGACCGCTTCCGTCTCGGTCGCTCGGTCGAGGTGATCGGGGGCGAGCCGGGCGGGTCGATCCGCGCCTCCGTGCGCGGTGTCAGGCGCGTGGTGCGCGCGGCAACGACCGATCTCAGCACGTTGCGGCTGGTGGCGGAGCGGACCCGGCGCGCGCACGGAGCCGGCGCGCGGTTCCGCGCCCAGATGGCGTCGTACCTGCCGATCCTCGAGTGGCCGGCCGATGTCGTGTACTTCGAGGCCGCGTACGTCGCCGCCGAGCACGCGGCCGTGCTCGACCGGCTCCCGCCGAAGGTGGTCATGTGCACCGGGTCCGACGTCCGGATCATGCCCGACGAGAACCCCTGGCTCCGGCGTGCGCTCCCTGCGACCTTCGCGACGATGATCCGTGTCGTGTGCCGGTCCGAGGAGCTGGTGGGATGGGCTGTGCAGCGCGGGGCGCCGCCCGACAGGATCTCCGTCCTCCCGGTGGCCGCGGATGCGCGCACGTTCACGCCTGCCGGACGCCCACCGCGACCGGGTGATGCCCTACGGCTGGTGAGTGTGGGCCGGCTGCACTGGGTGAAGGGATACGAGGTCGCCGTCGAAGCGGTGGCCCGCGCTCGTGCGCGGGGTGCGGACGTCACCTACACCATCGTCGGCGAGCACCGGGGCTCACGGGCCGCGGTGGAGTTCGCGATCCGCGACCTCGGCCTCGACGACGTGGTGACCGTCGCGGGTCAGCGGTCGGTCGATGGCGTTCGGGCGGCACTCGCGCGCTCCGACGTCTTCGTCCTGCCGAGCCTGAGCGAAGGCACGAGCCGGGCCGCGGTCGAGGCCATGGCGATGGGGCTCCCGGTCGTCACGACCGACGCCGGAGGAATGACCGAGCTCGTGACCGACGGGGTCGAGGGGATCGTCGTGGCGCGTCGCGACCCCGATGCCCTGGCCGACGCCTTCGTCGTCATGGCCGGCAACGAGGCGCGGCGGCGCGCCATGGGGGAGGCCGCGATCCGCCGTGCCGCGGAGTACGACCTCCCCGCGCTCCTCGATGCGACCGAGCGCCTCCTGATCGACGCGGCGGCGACGCGGGTCGCCGGCCGGGCCCGGTGACGGGGGCGGATCACCGGTGCGCATCCTCTTCGCCGGCAAGCAGCACTACGACCCGGGGGGGATCCCGGCCAGCACCGACCAGCTCGCGATCGAGCTGACACGCGCGGGGCACACGATCGCGGTCCTCGCCCATCGCGCGTTCGACGGTCCTCCGGCACCACCCGCGGAGCGCCGGACGCTGACCCGGGAGCCTGGGTTCCCCTACGAGGCGTACTCGGTCGACCAGCTCACGCCCGGAACGGCGCTGGCCATGGTCGTGCGGAGCTTCGACCCCGACGTCGTGGTCGTGAACGCGGGAGGCTGGTGGTGGCACGACTGGACGCGCCCGCTTCTCGATGCTGCACCCTGCGACCTGCCACTCGTCCTGTACGTGAGGGACGCCGGCGCGCTCGATCTCCTCGACGAGCATGCGTCGCGCGTCGACCTCGTGCTCGCGAACGCCCAGCAGCACGCGAACGCGGCCGCGGCCCGCGGCGTCACCGCGGCCGTCATCCCGTCGGTCGTCGACCTCGAGCGCTACCGCGTCGAGCCCACCGGCGACGCCGTCGTCTTCATCAACCCAGTCGCGATCAAAGGGGTGGAGACCGCCTTCGCGATCGCCGAAGCCCGCCCCGAGGTGCCGTTCCACTTCCGCGAGTCGTGGCACCTCCCGACCTCGGTCGCCGACGAGGTGCAGGCGCGGGCCACGCGGCTCGGCAACGTGGAGCTCCTCCGCAGCACGACCGTCGAGACCGAGCCGTACGCGAGGGCACGCGTCCTGCTGGTGCCGTACGCCGACGGCTGTCGTCCGCGGGTCGTGGCCGAAGCCCAGGTGAGCGGCATCCCGGTCCTCGCCCGCGACGACCCCGCGCTGCGGGAGACGGTGGGTCCCGGGGGGATCCTCGTGCCGCCCGACGCGCCGCTCGGCGTCTGGCTCGACGGGCTCGACCAGCTCTGGGGTGACCCCGAGGTCCACCGCCGCTACGCCCGCGCCGCGCGGCTCCACAGCCTGCGACCCGAGATCGACCCGAGGCGCCTGACCGCGCAGCTCGTCGAGCTGCTCGAGGCACACTCGACCCGCGGCGCGAGGCCGGGGACCGTGCGCTCTCCGGCTTGGAGGGCGCATTCCGTCGACGCACCGCCGGTGGCGAGCGTGGTGGTCCCGGTCCGCAACGTCGCGGACACGATCGACGACCAGCTCGCCGCGCTCGCGCGGCAGACCTACCGCGAGCCCTGGGAGGTGATCGTCGCCGACAACGGGAGCACCGACAGCACCCGCGACCGGGTCGAAGCGTGGCAGGACCGGCTCCCGTGCTCGACGATCGTGGATGCGTCGGCCAGGCGGGGCGTCGCGCACGCGCGCAACGTCGGGATCGCCGCCGCCCGCGGGGACCTCGTCCTCATCTGCGACGGCGACGACATCGTTGCCCCGGACTGGTTGGAGCACATGTGCGCCGCGCTCGACGACGCACCGATCGTCACGGGCTTCATCGACATCGTGAGCCTGAACCGGGACGAGCAGCATGCGTGGTCGGGCGACGCCGCACGGGACTCCGTGCCCGTCGGCTACGGTCACCTGCCGTATGCGCCCGGTGGGAACATCGGGATGTGGCGTGAGGTGTTCGACGCCGTCGGCCCGTTCGACGAGGCCCTGCTGCGGGCCGAGGACATCGACTTCGGCTGGCGGGCGCACGCCGTGGGCATCACCGTCGCGATGGAGCCGCGCGCGGTGCTCCATCGCCGCCTCCGGAGCTCACCGTGGGCGGAGCTGCGCGCCGCAGTCCGGAGTGGCATCGCCGAGGTCGAGCTGTACCGGCGTCACGCGGCCACCGGGATGCCTGCGGCCACCACGGCGGAAGCCGTCGACCAGTACCGCTGGTTGGTCCGCACTCTGCCCGACGCCGTGCGCGGACGAGCCGATCGCTTCCGCTGGGCCCACCATGCGGGCAAGCGGGTGGGGCGGCTCCTGGGATCCGCCCGCGAGCGCACGCGGTTCCTGTGACCCGTTCCATCGGCGGGCGTCGCGCCGTCACGCCGCGTGGGTGAGGAGCACCTCGGCGGCGACCTCGTCGAGCGTGCGGACCCGCCCGAGCTGAGCGACCTCGCGCAGGAGCTCCGGGTACCGGTCGAGCCAGTGGGCGGCGTAGCAGTCGTGCAGCGAGAACGCCGAGAACGCCGCGGTGCCGAGCGTTGCCACGTGGGCTCGGTGCCAGTCCGCATAGGTGGCCCCGCGATGCAGCGCGAAGTCGTCGAAGTGGATCGGCAGCCGCGCCACGCCGTCGGTGAGCGCGGGCTGGGTCGCGCCGAGCGAGTGTGCGGAGCTCGCCAACCACTCGAAGTTGTGGAACGCGAGGTTGTCGTTGGTCAGCTCCGGGC
>BTUT01000125.1:0-7814 GCA_045862935.1 Acidimicrobiia bacterium | reverse complement strand
AGCTTGCTCACCACGAGCGCGACGGTGAGATGCACGAGCTTGCGGGCCGACCCACGGAACAACGGCAGCACGTCCACCGACCACACGATCGGCGCCAACGCCGCCGCGACGTAGATCAACGCCGAGCGCATCATCAACGCGACGACCAGGCCGATCAGCCCCAGGAACCCGAACAGCAGACACAACGGTCCGACGAACGTCGCGCCCAACGGACCGGTCGTGGTCGCCACCACCACGATGCGTTCCAGCATCACAACCAGGTCGGGTCGTCCGACCTGCCACACCATCGCGGCGGCTTCGTCGACGACGCCGATCAACACGTCGAGGACCGTCAACGTCACCGCCGACGCGAAGATCGCCCGCACTCCCGACTTGATCGCGTCGGTGATCTGTTCGGGTCGGCCCGCCAACGCGGCCTGCACCCCGGAGGCGAGCATCATTGCGATCGTGACCGCCAACGCCAACAGCCCGACCCGCGCCGCAAGCTCGTTGCGGAACCATCCCGCGGTCACCCGCGGGGTCGTCCCCGAATCGAGCACCGACCACACCCACTCGATCAACAGCGCGAGGCCGTTCGCGAGCCAGGTGTAGATCCCTTCGATCACCTTCTCCCACGCCCAGCCGACCACCTCGCCGGCGGCGTTCCCGACGAAGCCGAACAGGTCACCCAACCCGCCGATCACCCAGTCGAACATCAGCGACCACCCCGCGCGATCGTCGGCCACGACGCCGCGTTCGCCAGCTCCTCGGCGGTCGCGATTGGCCCGTGCGTGTCGAGCAGAGGGGTCGGGCCGGCCTCGGCGTCCCACCCGTCAACGCGCCAGTCCTCGCGCTCCCAGACCAGGTCGACGGTGACCGTGCGCCACGCCTGGCGCGGCGCGCCGCGGTCGGGCACCGCGACGACCAGCACCGACCACACCGCAACCCGGGCGCGCGTCGAATCGACACGAACGACCCGGGCCGTCAGTGGCAGCTCCGCGAACACGACCGACGCCGCAGTTACCCCCTCCGGGCCGAGCGCACCGGTCATCGCGGCGAGTTGCTCGGCCGAGAGCCGGGCCAACGTCGGCCCGTAGCGAGCGGTCGCCAACGCGGCGATCATGTCGGCTCGGGTGATGAACCCGGCCCGGGCGATGTCGCCCGTGAGGCTCACTGCCGACACGGCCGCGGCGCGAGCGCCGGTCTGGTCGTGCGCCCAACCTTGCGGCACACCACCCTCGATGCGTGCCGCTCCCATCGGCGACGCCTCCACGACGCCTGATGTCGGCGGGGAGGATCGGTGCGCGGGTGCAGGACGCGAGCTTGACGTCCACCACACGCGCAGTCCGACTAGCACCAGCACGCCGGCCAACACTGCGACGATCACGGCTCGGGGACGCACGTCAACTCGCGTTGTAGACGGTCGTTGCGATCGTGTGCGCCAACCCTGCGATCATCGCCGCGCCGATCCCACCCAGGATCCACTTCCGGCCGGCCGACGACGCGGTGTAGCTCGACCCGAAGTGACCGACGCCGGTCGCGACACCCCCGATCAGTAGCCCCGCGACCGCGGCCGCGATCGCCCCGTACTTCAGCCAGCCCAACACCTGGGTAATCAGGCTTCCGCCCGGCAACGAACCGTCCGGCGCGGGATCCGGCACCTGGGCCAGCACCGGGCTCGCGGTCAACCCGACCACGGTCACGGCGACCAACATCACGAGCACCACGCCGGTGACCAACACCCAGACGTGTCGGCGTCGACGCGTTCGTCGTTGCGTACTCGTCCCCACCACCGCCGTCCTCCCGACCGTGCGCACACCCAAGTTCCGCGGCACTCGCCGTGATGGTGTGCGCTCCGGTCACTGACCCACTCGTCACCACCCGTCGCGCAACCAACCGGCGCGGATTCGGGGTTGCGCAACAACCGCGCTGGCGAGTGGGTACGAGCGCGTGAAGCTCCTCGCGATCCCGGTCGTCGCGATCGTCGGCCTGTTGGCCGCGTTCCCAGTGCTGTTCGCCACCGGCGACGCGTCACCACCCCTGGCCTGCACTGTCGGCGCGGCGGAAGTGCCGGCGGTGCTCGCCACGATCCGGGCCCTCGAATCTGGCGGCGACTACACCGCCCGCGCCGCCGGGTCTTCGGCGTCGGGCGCGTACCAGTTCATCGACTCGACCTGGGCCAACTACGGCGGCTACCCCCAAGCGTGGCTCGCGCCCCCCGCCGTCCAAGACGCCAAAGCGATCGAGCACGTCCAAGGCATCCTCGACGCCCACGACGGTGACGTCGCCGCGGTGCCGGTGGTCTGGTACCTCGGGCACCTCCCCGCCGACGGGTCACCCGCATGGGATCAAGTCCCCGCCCCCGGCGCCGGGAACGTCCTCACTCCCCGCGAGTACCAGACCCGCTGGCTCGACGAGTACCAGCGCCACACCACCGCCGACGCAACACCATCTGACGCCGCCACGACCGGCTGCCGGCCGGGCGACGCGATTCCGGCGCTTGCCGATGGGTACGCCTACCCGGGCCCGATCGACCTGTTCGCCACTGCGCCCGTCGACCGGCCACACCACGACTACCCCGCGTGGGACTGGGGCGTTCCCGTCGGGACACCCCTCTACGCGCTGCGCGGCGGCACCGTCGTCGCCGTCACCACCTTCGCGCACAACTGGTGGGACTACGGCTGCAACGCCGACGCCCGAGGGTGTGACCCATGCGGGATCGGCGTCACGATCGCCGACGACACCAACACCCAGTGGACCTACTGCCACGGCTCCGCCCTGCACACCCACGTCGGCGACGCCATCGCGGCCGGAACCCAGCTGCTCACCAGCGGCAACACCGGCAGCTCCACCGGGCCGCACCTCCACCTTCAGATCCGTACCGCCGACGGCGCGCTCCGCTGCCCCCAACCACTCCTGCGCGCCCTGCGCGACCGCGGCCACGGCCTCGACCCGGCCGGGCTTCCCACCGCGGGCTGCATCACCTGACCCACGGACGGGCCGGCTTCGGACGACCGCCGGGACCGGGACCGCGAACCCCAGACCCGACGCCGAGTACCGTTGAGGTTCTGCTCCGCCGTGGGACCTGCGGTCGTGTTCGTGGAGCCACGACACCGACATCCGCCCTGACGCGCCGGTCGGCGCGCACGGGGAAGGGAGCGCGGTCATGGCTCGCATCGACAACCCCGACCTCTACAACCCCTACGGCTGGCGGCTCGCCGACCTCGCCGACCCCGAGACCAGCCCGGAGCGGCGCCGGCAGCTCTATGACGACCTCCTGATCTGGGAAGCCCAAGAGGTCGCCTACGGATACCGGCACCTGACCGTCGTGCACGGCGACCCCGACGACCTCGACACCAGCCGTCGTCTCACTGACTTCTACGAGACGTTGCGGCGCCTCGCGGCTGCCCTGCCGTCGCTGCGAGTGCGCGGCACGACCGAGTTCGTCACCATCACAGTGCATGGCTCGGACGCCGACGCCCAGGTCGCGGTGTTCGCCGACGCGGCGCGCGCCGCGAATCCGGGGACGTGGCAGATCGTCTTCGCCGCCTATCCGCCCGGCGTCGCCGTCTGACCGGAGCTCATCGAGGCGACGTCTGGCGGATCAGCTCGCGGTAGAGCGCGGTCGTCGCCGCGGATGGCTCCGCGTCCAGGTCATTGAGGTAGACGGTGAGCTCGTCGTATGCGGCGATGATCTCGCCGTGGCGGCCGGCCTGATGTTCAATCCGCATCCGCAACCGGTACAGCGCCTCGTCGCCGGGCAGGCCGCGCAACCCGCGGGTCACCGCGTCGCGGGCCACATCGACCTGACCGGCGTCGAGCGCCAACCCGACCAGCATCTCGACCACCTGGCCGATCAACGTGGATGCCTCCGCGACGTCCTGGTCGCGATGCGCCCAATCGAATCCGGCGCCGTCGAACGGCGGTCCTTCCACGAGCGCGAGGCCGTCGCGCAGCAGCATGATCGCCTCCGCGGACGACGCCACGGACGCGGCGTCGAACCGGGCCCGCAACAAGGCGACATCGGTGCTGACCCGGGCATCGAGTCGCAGCAGTTGCTTGACCCGGTCGACGCTCGGCATCACTGGCGTCCCGTCCGCGAACGTGCCCAACGCGCGGCGCGTTGACGCGACGACGTTCCAGACCGTCTTGGCCTCCACCGGCCTGCCGCCCCACACCGCGTCCTGCACGGCGGACGCGCTGAGCGATCCGCCCCGGCACGTGAGCAGCACCGCGAGGATGAGCTCGCGGCGACCGAGCTGCGGCCGGGCCGGCACCGACGGCACACCAAGCACCCGCACCGCAAGGCCCGTTGCACCGTCCACGTCGCCTGCAGCCGGGACATCGGTCCCAGCCGCCGCGTCATGGCCGTTGGACGACGGGCGGGCATCCGCCGTGTCGGGAAGCCAGGTCAGCTCGAGCAGTTCGGAACCTCGATGCGCGGGCGCATCGGCTGGCTCGAAGCCGAGGCCTGGACGCTGATCCAACGAGGACGGCAGCGCGTCACGCGGGGCCGGCTCGACGGCGAGCGCGTCGGTGTTGTCGAGGTCCGCGAGCGTGCCCAACGCGGTCCCGATCTCTGTGCAGGAGGGGAGTGGAAGCCACGCGGCGTGGAACGCCACGCCCAGCGGTGTCAGATGGCCGGTCCCGTCGGCGCCGAGTGAGATGTGCGCCCTACCCGGCGCCGAAGGCCCAACATCCGCGGCGACGTGCCCGACGGTGTCGATGCTTCCGACGACCGCGACGCCGCCGCGTTCGGGCACTGAGTCGAGCAGCGCCTGAACATCGGCGTCGACACCGTGCGCGACGACCACCGTCACGTCGATCGGTGTCGCGGCGCCGACCCGGGCGCGAAACGTGTCCGACAGTCCGGCCGCGTCGAGCGCGTCACGCACTGATCGACGCACACCATCGACGACGAGCAACGAGCCTTCGAGGTCCGCGTGAATCAGGCGCTCCAGCTGGCCTGGTGACGCCTCGAGCCCGGTGTCGAGACCGACCGCGTACACGTACGCGTCGGCCAGCTCATCACCGGCGGCGAGTTCAACGGCGAGCGAACGCAGGAATCCATCCACGCGTGGTGGCGGGCCGGACACGGTGAGCAGCCCGGCGCCTTCGAGATCGACAAGGAGTTGGCGGCCGTCTCGTTGGCCGATCGTCACCAGTGCGGGGACGCTGGCGGGGAGCGCCGCGACCGGGACTGGCGCGTCGGGATCGTACGGGTGACGCCACGCCCAACCGCCGTCGGTGACCGTCCAGCCTGGAGGTGCGACCGCGTGTTGCTGGTCGTCCCAGAGGATCTCGATGCCGGCGGTCTCGGAGAGCTCTACCGCGACGGGCGCGGCGGTGAGTTGGCGTGGGTTGATGTCCCGGACCAGTTCCGCGATCGCTTGTCCGGCCCAGCGGACCAGGGGCACGTCGCCCGCCGAGACGACCGCCTGCTCTGGTGGGGTCGACGGCACGTGCAGCGCGTGGGCGCCGCGGACACCGCGGCGGCGTCGCAGCCGCGCGAAGCGCAACGCCAGGCCGCTGGCCAGCACAAGCGCGCCGGTGATGCCGGCGAGCACCGGAACTGAACGTGAGCCACCTTCTTCTCGGTGGTCGTCCGGCGCGGCGTTCACCGGCGTTGGACGCGTGGTGGACGGACCCTCTGCCGTCGAGGGAACCGTCGGTGACGTAGGGGGCGTGGTTGGCGGTGCGGGCATCGGTGCGAGTAGGTCGCCTGGGGGCGCGACTGGCGGTAGGGAGGGGACGGTCGGAGCCGGCGCGCCCGTTGCTGGGATGAGGAGCCGCCAGCCGGGCCGGATCAGGTTCGGGTCCTCGAGCCGGCGTCCGTCGGGCTGGGTCCGGTCTCGGTTCGCGTCGACGAGCTCGGGGTACCGGCCCGGGTCGCCGAGGTAGCGTGCGGCGATCCCCGAAAGCGTGTCGCCGGGCTCGACCACGTGCACGGCATCGCCGGTACCGTCGATCGCCGGCGCCGGATGCGACGGGGCGGGGATGGGGAGTTGGAGGTGCCATCCCGGGAGGAGGACCTGTGGGTCGGTCCACGCGCGACCGTCGGGTTGGGTCGTGTCGTGGTTGAGATCCCAGAGCTCTCGCCAGCGCATCCCGTCACCGAGATGAGTTTCGGCCAGCTGCCATGCAGAATCGCCGCGCTGCACGATCACCACGTCGGTGGACGGCCCGTCGGCGGTGGCGAGGGTCGGCGCAGGGCTGACGACCGACGATCCCGCCGCCGTGGCGGCAGGGTCGGCCGGCGGGAGCGCGACCACTCGCGGCTCGTGCTCAACCGCGGGTGATCGCGATGGAGAAGGGGATGTCGCGGCGGTCGGTGTGGCCGCGAACACGGGCGCGGGGGACGGGTGCGAGACGCTGAACGTGACGACGAGGGCAACGACAAGGCTCCGGGCCCCGCGCTGCAATGGCCCCGCGAGAAGGATGCGCGGTGCCTCCCGGCCGCGCAGCGCGGCGACGAGCTCGACGACCACGGACGTGACGAACAACGCCCAGACGACGGCGACGACGACGGTGAGCACGACGAACACGGCGGCGTCGGAGACGACGGTGTCGCGGAGCCGGTCCCACCAGTCATCGGTCCCGCCGGCGGTGGGCCAGCGTCCCCAGCGCAGCAACGCCGACGGCACCCCGACCATCACCAGGGTGAGCGCCAGCAGGCTCGCTGTCCCCCGGACCGACGCCCTTAGCCGACGCATCATGGTGCGACCTTGACCGCGCGGGCGCTGGCGGTGGCGTCGAAGTCGACGGTGGTCGCGCCCGCGACCCGCAGCATCTGCAGGCGAGCCTGGTGCGTCACGGTGACGGTCACCTCGTTGCCGCTGACGGTCACGATCCCGCTGAGGTCACGTGCGTGCAGGTAGTCGAGCGCGGCGCGTTCCGCGGCGATCGGGTCGAGGATCGCTTCACCGTCGACGGCGGCGACGGGATCGAGTTGTTGCGCCCCGACGCGGGCGGCGGCGGCCGCGCTGGCGAACGCATCGCTGCGGGCCCGAAGTAACACGCCGCCATCAAGGACGAGTGCGATCATCAAGAACGCGCTGACGGTCACGCCGATCATCCAGACCGTCGCCGCACCCTCGTCACCGCGACCACGACCACCCAACAAGAGCGCGGTGGGGGAGCGGTTCATGGTGGGGTCCGTTCGCGGTACTGGTCGATGATCTCGGTCGCGGTAGCGGACACGGTCATCGACCCCGGGACCGGCAGCACCGCGGCGGCCTGGAGATCGACGTGACAGTTGAGCGTGACCGTCACCTCGTCGGCGGAGATGTCGGCGGCGAAGTCGAGCGTCCGACAGCTCGGGGCCCCAACCCGCACCGTCGTCTCCGCGTCGGCTCGGACCACCTCCAGCGCAGCGTGGGGATCGCGGGCGAGGGACAGATCCCGCGCCGCGGCCCGAGCGGCGCCTTCCAGATCAGCGCGGGCGCCTTGCACGCGACCAACGAGGACAACCCCGGCGAGGAGCACCCCGACGATCGGGGCGATGATGACGAGCTCGACGGTCACCGATCCCGCCGCGCCCCGAGCCCGAAGCGCCCGCATCCTCTGGGTGCTCACGGGACGATCCGCTCGACGGGCGCGGTGATGCGCACCGTGACCGGGAGGTGCACCCCGGGGATCACGGATACCACCCGGCCCTGCACAGTCACCGACACCTGCGTCGCGCTGCGCGTGGCCGTGACCGCCCGGTCGTGAAGTCCCTCGGCGTTCTGGTCGAGGAACTCTCGAGCGATCGCCTCCCCCTCGTCGGAGGAGCCTTCCAAGATGCGGGCCCGGTCGAGACCATGGCGCGCCGCGGTGGTGGCCACGGCACGGGT
>BTUT01000124.1:0-7882 GCA_045862935.1 Acidimicrobiia bacterium | reverse complement strand
TGCCCGGGTTGCCCTTCGCGGCCTCGAACGGCACGAACTGGGTCAGGAACGTGAAGCCCTCCACGTCGTCGCCGAACTTGTCGAGGCTCTCCGCGCCGTAGCCCTGCGGTGCGTAGAACCTCACGCCCTGGAGGCCGGCAGCCTCGACCGCGTTCCTCAGGTTCACGACGCCCTGGAGGTCCATGCAGGTGGTCACGAAGTCCACCTGGTTCTCCTTCAGGGCTTGGACCGCGCCCGAGATGTCGTTGGCGGAGAACCCGAACGAGATGCTCGTGTCGAAGACGCCGACCCGCGGGCCCCAGCGTTCGAAGGCCTTCTTCGTGACGTCGGCGCACTGCGCCGACTGGGGGGACGACCCGTAGGCGAAGATGCCCACCCGCTTCGCCCCGAGCTGCTGCGCGGCGAACACCTGCGACCACTGCGGGCACTCCTCGAGGCACAGGTACGACCCGTAGGTGCCGAACAGGTTCGGGCCCTTCCCCCACTGCGTCTGGATGTTGTACCCGAACACCGGAGTGCCGGCCTTCACGTAGACGTCGGCTCCCGCGAACTCCTGCGACGCCTGGAACGCCGCGAACACCTTCGTCTCCTCCACGAGCGTGCGCGCCGCGAGGATGTTCTTCGACGCCCGGCTCTGGTCGTCGAGCACCTTCACGATCTTGATCTGCTTGCCGTGGACGCCGCCCTTCTTGTTCACCTGGTCGAAGTAGGCCTGGGCGCCGTTGGTGACCTCGGTGTAGTCGATGCCCGTCGGGTTGGTCTTGGCGATCACCGCACCGACCTTGACCTCCTTCGCGCTCACTCCGGGGACCGACCCCGACTGCGCCCCGGCCGGAGCGACCGACGCGAGCGTCGCCGCCGCGGTCAAGGCCGCGGTGAGCGTCGTGAGGAGCACGACGCCCCGTCGCCTGCGAACTGATCCCCCCGTTGCTCCCACCCGGTCTCCCCCTTCTCGGTCCCTGGCTGGACGTTCTGGGACTCGACGATATCGACGGCGGCGTGCCCGCCGGCGTCACCTGGTCGCCGCGGCCGCCATCGGTGCGCTCACCCGGGCCCGCCGGGGAAGATCTCGACGTGGCGCCGTCGCAGCCGCCAGCGACCCTCGTCGTGGACGAGCAGGTCGCGGTACATGCCGCGCACGATGGCGTCGGACCCGTTCGCCACGAAGACGAAGCTCGACCAGGCGGTCGCGATCTGCCCGTCGTCGGCGACGTCGATGCGTGTGGGTCCCGGGAGGTGGATCCCGGCCATGCCGTGGTCGAGGCCCTTCTGGAGGAACCGCGCCAGCCGCTCGCGCCCTTGGTACGCACGGCCGTCGCTGATGGCGAACTCGCAGTCGCCCGTGAAGAGGTCCGCGCACGCGGCGACGTCTCCCGAGTCGAGGAGCAGCGCGTACCCGGCCAGCAGGCGGTGGATCTCCGCTTCGGCCTCACCCCGGGGGATCAACGCGTCCCCGTCGTCTCAGCTCGCACGCCGCACACCCTTGAGCAGCGCCTCGTTCGGTGTCTCGGGCAGCTCGGTGAGCGGCTCCGCGACCTCACCGACCGTCGGCCCGTGCTCCCGCGCGAGGGGCGCGAGCGCGTCGAGGTCGAACCGGCACAGCCCGGCGGCCGTTCCGGCGAGCACCTGCTGGAGGTCGCCGGGGTCCCAGTCGCAGAAGAGCTGACGCAGGTGCTCCCGGGTGTAGGGCCCCGTGCCCTCGTTGTGGGGGTAGTCACTACCCCACATCACGCGCTCGAGCCCCAGGGTGCGCATGGCCACGACGTCTGCGGGCCCGGGTTGGCTCACCCCGACGTAGCAGCTCTGCACGAAGTACTCGCTCGCCCGCCGCGGGAGCACGTGCTCCTCGGAGTACCGCAGCTCGCCCGTGCGGCCGGTGGAGCGGATGCGATCGAGCACCCCGTCCATGTGCTCGAGCAACGGCGGGATCCAGGCGCAGCCGGTCTCGGTGACCACGAACTTCAGGCCCGGGAAGCGCTCGAACACGCCCGAGAGGATCATCTGCACCAAGGGCCGTTGCGAATAGAAGAGCGCCTCCATGATGTAGAGCAGCGCGCTGACCGCGTAGCGCCCGTAGTCGGGCACACCCGAGCCACCGTGCGCGTGCACCGGGACGCCGTGCTCCTCGCAGAAGCGCCAGATCGGGTCGTACACCGGGTCGAACAACGGCTTCACGTAGTCGACGTCCGGAGCCAGCGTGGGGATCAGCACCCCACCCCGCAGGTCGTGCTCGACGATGAAGCGCAGGTCGTCGAGCGCGTCGTCGACGTCGTTGAGGAAGACCTGCCCGATGCCGGCGCGCTCCGCCGGGTACTCCGCACACCAGTCGACGAGCCAGCGGTTGTGCGCGCGGACCCCGGCGAGGCGGTGCTCGTACTCGTCCGCCGTCGGTGGGCGCGCCAGGAGCACGAAGCTCGGAAAGAAGGGGGGAACGGTGTTGGGGAACACCACCTCGCCGACCTGGCCGTCGGCGAAGTGGTCGCCGCGGCGACGCTCGTTGTCCCAGTTGCGGACGCGGCCGCCGTCCTGGAGGTCGCGGAACGGGTTGCGGTACCGCTCGCGCCAGGCGTCGAAGTCGTCGACGTAGCGCGCCTCGAGGTAGGCGCGGTACATCTCGTGACTGCCCCCCGCATGGCAGTCCGCGGAGATGATCGTGTAGTGGTCGTCGGTCATCATGGCCATGCCCCCACCGCCTCCCCGGCCCGCGCCACGGGCCGCAGCTCGCGAGGTCGACGCTCGGTGTCGAGGAAGGTAGCGCCGATGTCCACACCCGTGCCGCCGATGGTCCCGCGGGCACCCCGACCGTGACCGCGCCCGCACTCCCCGCGCTCGTCGACGAGCTGACGGCCACATGGTTCTCCACCGTCCTGGGGCACGAGGTCACGGACGCAACCGTGGTCGACCGCAGCTCGGGAACGACCGGACGGGCGCGAGTGGCGCTCCGGGGTGACCCCGGCGTGCCGGCGACGGTCTTCGTGAAGCTCGCGCCGTTCGACGAGTGGCAGCGCTCGCTGGTCGACACGACCGGCATGGGCGTCGCCGAGGCCCGCTTCTACCGGGACCTCGCGCCCGAGGTGCCCGTGCGGGTGCCGGGCGTGTGGTACGCGCAGACCGCGGGGCCCGAGTACGTGATGGTGCTCGAGGATCTCACCGCGAGTGGCTGCCGCTTCCCCCGCCCCACGGACGCCGACATCGGGGAGCGCGCGCGCGACATCGTCGAGCAGCTCGCGGCGCTCCACGCCCGGTACTGGGAGTCACCCCGCTTCGGCGTGGGCGGGGACCTGGAGTGGCTGGTCGAGCGGGGCACCCGAGGCGGCGGGGGCGGGGGCTCGTTCATCGCGCGCGCCGTCGACGCCCTCGCCGGTGAGCTCGGGAACGGGCTCGACGGCGAGTTCCGCCGCATCGCGGACCTCTACCTCGCGCGACCGGCCGACATCGTGGCGCTGTGGCGCACGGGGCCGGGCACGCTCGTCCACGGCGACGCGCACCTGGGCAACCTGTTCGTCGACGTCGAGGACGGCGGGCGCACGGGCTTCCTCGACTGGGCGGTCCTCTGCCGGGCGCCCGGCATCCGCGACGTCGCCTACGTGCTGTGCAACTCCGTGCCCACCGACGTGAGAGCGTCGATCGAGCGCGGGCTCGTGGACCGCTGGTGCGCGCTCCTCGCGGCGGGCGGCATCGACATCGATCCCGACGAGATCTGGGACGAGTACCGGATCCACGCGCTCTACTCGTGGGTGTCCGCCGCATCGACCGCGGCCATGGGCTCGAAGTGGCAGCCGCTCAGCATCGGCCTCGGTGCCACCCGACGTGCCACCGCCGCGCTGGCGCACCTCGGCACCGCCGACGTGATCGAGTCCCGCCTGGGGTGAGACGGGCGGTCAGGACTCCGTCCGGTACCGCGCCGGCGGCTCGTCGAGGATCACCGTCTTGGTCTCGAGGAAGTGCACGAGGCCCTCGCGCCCGCCCTCACGACCGATCCCCGACTGCTTGAACCCGCCGAACGCGATCCCGAAGTCGGTGCGGAACGAGTTCATGCCCACCGTGCCCGACCGCATCTGGCGCGCGACGGCGTACGCGCGGTCCGGGTCCGTGGTGAACACCGACGAGTTCAACCCGTAGATCGTGTCGTTCGCGAGGCGCACCGCGTCGGCCTCGTCGGCCGCCGGGATCACGCTCAGCACCGGACCGAAGATCTCCTCCTGGGCGATGGTCGACGAGTTGTCGACGTTCGCGAACACCGTCGGCTCGATGAACCAGCCCCGGTCGAGGTGCGAGGGACGCCGACCACCCGCGGCGAGCGTGGCGCCTTCCTCGATGCCCTTGGCGATGTAGCCCTCGACGCGGTCGCGCTGGCGGGAGACGGCGAGCGGGCCCATGTTGGTCTCCGCGTCGAACGGGTCGCCGACGCGAACCCTGCGGAAGCTCTCGGCGAGGGCCTCGACCATCGCGTCGTGGCGCGCACGAGTGACGACGACTCGGGTGAGCGACGAGCACACCTGCCCCGTCATCACGCACTCCTGCTTCGCGATCGTGGCCGCCGCCGCCTCGATGTCGACGTCGTCGAGCACCACCGCCGCGGACTTCCCGCCGAGTTCGAGGGTGACGCGAGCGATCCGCTCTCCACAGATCGCGCCGATCCTGCGGCCGGCGGCCGTGGAGCCGGTGAACGTGATCTTGTCGATGCGCGGGTCCCGCACGAGGAGCTCCGACACGTCGCGGTCCGCGGTGACCACGTTGAGCACGCCGGGCGGCAAGCCGATCTCGGCCGCAGCCTCCGCGACCAGGTAGCCCGCGCCGGGGGCCTCCGGCGACATCTTCAGCACGACGGTGCAGCCCGCCAGCAGCGCCGGACCGATCTTGTGCGGGATGAGGCCGTGCGGGCTGTTCCAGGGGACGATCGCGCCGACGACCCCCACCGGCTCACGGACCAGCAGCCCGAAGCCGCCGAGCGACGGGGTGGCGGGCTCCTCGAAGGGGAAGGTCTCGGCCAGCGCCGCGTACGCGTCGAAGTCCTTCTCCATGCTCGTCGCGGCGAACCGGGCGATCGCGGCCACCGTCCCCGACTCGCGCGGCCAGATCTGGGCGAGCGCATCGGCGCGGTCCTGCAACGCCGGCCCGAAGGCGCGCAGGTACTCGGCGCGCGCCACGTGCGTGAGGGTCGGCCACGGCCCCTCGTCGAACGCGGCTCGCGCCGCGGCCGTGGCCCGCGACACGTCCTCGGGCTGCGCTTCGGCGACGCGGAAGAACAGCTCCTCGGTGCCGGAGTCGATCACGTCGATCGTGGCGTCGGACGACGGCTCGACCCACTCCCCTCCGATGTAGAAGCGGTCCGGGTGGCGGATGGGCGCCGCCGCGTCGAGAGTGGTCATGGCGTTCGCTCCATGGGTCGTGGTGCTCGCCCGGCGAGGCTACCGAGGCGGGGAACGGCGAGGACCGGGATCGCTCGCGGCTGAGCGGGCAGCGACGCGGGGCTCCCGACATCGCATCGCGGACCGCGTGGTCCACCACTCCAGGGGAAGACGTGACCCGTCGCGGCGGTTGGGCGCTTCGGGACGCCCGCGAGGGCGCACTCCGCATGCCCCACCCGTGGGGCGCATCCTGGGGAGCGCACGGATCGCGAGCACCCGGTCCACGAGGGAGGGCGACGATGGGCGAGCAGCGCACGGTGGCCGGCGTGTTCGGAGGTCACGGCTTCCACTGGGTGGGCGACGGCTTCCGCGTCACCCAGGTGTTCCCCGGAGCCCACGACCTCGGTGAGCGGATCAGCCCCTTCCTCCTGATGGACTACCACGCCCCGTACGAGTACGGGCCGACCGACACGCCGCGCGGCGTCGGGGTGCACCCCCACCGGGGGTTCGAGACGGTGACGCTGGCGTTCGAGGGCGCCCTCGCCCACCACGACTCGACGGGCGCCGGTGGCGTGATCCGGGCGGGCGACGTGCAGTGGATGACCGCGGCGAGCGGGATCCTGCACAAGGAGTACCACGAGGCCGAGTGGGCCCGGCACGGCGGGCGCATGCACATGATGCAGCTCTGGGTGAACCTGCCCGCCGCGAACAAGATGGACCCACCCCGCTACCAGCCACTGCTCGCCGCGGACCTCGGCACCGTCGAGCTCGAGGGCGCAACGGTGACCGTGGTCGCGGGCGAGTACCGGGGGGTCACCGGCCCGGCCGACACCCACTCCCCGATCAACCTGTGGCGGGTGGAGCTCGCGGCGGGCGGCGCACTCGACATGTCGTTCCCCGCCACCGACAACGCGGCGGTGTTCGTGATGGAGGGCACGATCGATGCCAACGGGACGGAGACCGGCGAGCACCACCTCGCGCTCTTCGACCACGACGGCACGGACATCCGGCTCCGCAGCGCGGCGCGCGCCCACGTCCTCGTGCTGGAGGGCGCTCCCCTGCGGGAGCCGGTCGTGTCCTACGGGCCCTTCGTGATGAACACCCGTGACCAGATCGTCGACGCCATCCACGACTTCGAGGCAGGCCGCTTCGGGCACCTGGAGTGACCGCCGACTCCCGCCGGCCCGCGTCACGTCACGCGGCCTCCGCGCGAGCCGGGATGATGACGACCGGGCACGGAGCCTCGTGACTGACCGTGTACGAGACGCTGCCGAGCAGGCGCTCCGCAACACTGCCCCGCCCTTCGGCTCCCAGCACGACCAGGTCGGCGTGCTCCCGTTCCGCGCAGCTCACGATCGCGTGCGCCGCCGACTGCTCCACCACGTAGCCGCGGTACACCACATCGGCGTCGCGCAGCGGCCGGCACCAGTCCTGTTCGAAGTGGTTGCGCAGGCTCTGCACGGCGTTGGCCGGGAGCGGGGGAACGCTGAGGACGAACTCCGATGCCGGCGACGTGGCGAACACGGCGACCACCTCGGCGTGCAGCTCGGCGGCCCGCGACGCCGCCCACTCGACCGCGCGGCGCGAGGCCTTGGTGCCGTCGACCCCGACGACGATCCGCTGAATCATCGGGTGCTCCTCTCTCGTATCGGTGCGTCCTCATCGGGATCCCGGACGACCCCGGACGAGGGATCCCGTATCTCATCGTATCACGATATATCTCCCCCGTCGAGTACGGTGCGCTTCGCGGGACGGCGACGTGCCGAGCGCGAGGGAGCGCGAAGGAGCACGAGGGAGCGCGAGGAAGAGGAGGAGCGGTCGGATGTCGCAGCTGCTGCGGGTGCAGTGCTTCAACGTGTCCCGGGACGGGTTCGGAGCCGGAGAGGGTCAGAGCCTCGAGACCCCCTTCGGGCACGCGAACCCTGCCGACCTCTTCGCGTGGGCCGGGGCGACGGCGAGCTGGGTGAACCGGACCGAGCCGGGCGGCTCCCGAGGGCTCGACGACTTCTTCACTCGCGACTGGGCGCGCAACATCGGCGCCGAGATCATGGGGCGGAACAAGTTCGGGCCCCAGCGCGGACCGTGGCCGGACCACGAATGGAAGGGTTGGTGGGGAGACACCCCGCCGTTCCGCACACCGGTGTTCGTGCTGACGCACCACCCCCGCCCCTCGTTCGCGCTGTCCGACACCACCTTCCACTTCCTCGACACGACCCCGGCGGACGCGCTCGAGCAGGCGAAGGCCGCCGCGAGCGGTCTCGACGTGCGCCTCGGCGGCGGCGTCACGACGCTCAGGGAGTTCCTCGACGCCGACCTCGTCGACACGCTGCACGTCGCGGTCGCGCCCGTCGATCTCGGGCGCGGCGAGCGGCTCTGGACCTCCCACGAGGAGCTCCTCGACCGCTTCCACCTCGATGTCGTACCCAGTGCGAGCGGCGTCACGCACCTGATCTTCTGGCGCCGGTAGACCCACCCGCTGACCGACGGTTCGCCGGATCGCGGGGGTGCGGGCTCACCCGCGTCCTCCTCAC
>BTUT01000123.1:0-7920 GCA_045862935.1 Acidimicrobiia bacterium | reverse complement strand
TCGCGTCGCTGCACAACCAGGTCGTGGTCGCTCGCAAGGACGTGCGGGTCGGCGACACCGTGATCGTGCGCAAGGCCGGCGACGTGATCCCCGAGGTCGTCGGACCCGTGCTCGCGAAGCGGCGGAAGGGCGCGCGGCGCTGGGTCTTCCCGGCCGTGTGCCCTTCGTGCGGCGGCCCCCTCGTGCGCCTTCCGGGAGAGTCCGACCACCACTGCGTGAACGTCGACTGCCCCGCTCAGCGGGTGGCTCGCGTCGTGTACTTCGCGGGCCGGGCGGCGATGGACATCGAGGGCCTCGGCGAGGAGCGCGTCCGGCAGCTCGTCGATGCAGGGCTGCTCTCCGACCCGGGCGACGTCTACGCGCTCACCGTCGAGCAGCTCGTGCCGCTCGAGCGCCTGGCCCAGAAGTCGGCGGAGAACCTCGTGGCCGCGATCGACGCGTCGAAGGGTCGCGGCCTGACCCGCGTGCTCGTGGGCCTCGGCATCCGCCACCTCGGCCCCACGGCGGCGCAGGCGGTGGCCCGCGCGTTTCGCAGCCTCGACCGCATCGAGCGGGCCTCGGTCGAGGAGCTCACGGGGGTCGAGGGCGTCGGGCCGGTGATCGCGCAGAGCGTGGCGGCGTTCCTCGCCACCGACCACAACCACCGGGTGCTGGACAAGCTGCGAGCCGCGGGCGTCGAGCTGACCATGCCCGACGCTCCCATCCGCGCGGTCGACGCCACCCTGACCGGACTGACGTTCGTGCTCACCGGCACGCTCGGTGCGCTCACCCGGGAGGAGGCGCAAGCCGAGATCGAGGCCCGGGGCGGCAAGGTGACGTCGAGCGTGTCGAAGAAGACGAGCTACGTGGTCGCCGGAGCAGGCCCGGGATCGAAGCTCGCGAAGGCGGAGCAGCTCGGCGTGCGGGTGCTCGACGACGCGGAGTTCGACCGGCTCCTCGCCGACGGTCCCGACGGCGTGGTGCGCTGAGGGGCCGGCCGACCGATGCGAGCCCAGCGCATCACCGCTCCCGCGCCGATCGCGTCACGGCCCCTCGAGCTCGTGGAGGTGGCGGACCCCGAGCCCGGCCCGGGTGAGGTGCGCGTGCGCGTCCACGCGTGCGGCTGCTGCCGCACCGACCTGCACGTCGTGGAAGGCGACCTCGAGCTCCCGAAGCTCCCGATCGTGCCCGGCCACCAGGCGGTGGGGGTGGTCGACGCCCGCGGCCCGGGTTGCAGCTCCCTCGAGGCCGGCGAGCGCGTCGGCGTCGCATGGCTGCACCGCACGTGCGGGGTCTGCGCGTTCTGCCGGCGCGGTGAGGAGAACCTCTGCGAGCGAGCCGAGCTCACCGGTTGGACCGTGGACGGTGGTTACGCCGACGCCGTGGTGGTGCCCGAGGCGTTCGCCGTCCGGTTGCCGTCGCGCCTCGACGACCTCGCGGCCGCGCCGCTGCTGTGCGCAGGCGTGATCGGCTACCGCGCGCTGCGCCGTGCGGAGGTGGAGCCGGGTGATCGGGTCGCGCTCATGGGCTTCGGCGCGTCCGCGCACCTCGCGATCCAGGTCCTGCGCTACTGGGGCTGCGAGGTGGTGGTGCTGACGCGCGGTGAGCAGCACCGCCGGCTCGCGCGCGAGCTCGGTGCGGTCTGGGTCGGGCACGCGGCGGAGCTCCCGCCCGGCGAGTGCGATCGGGCGGTGGTGTTCGCGCCGGCCGGTGAGCTCGTGCCGGTGGCGCTCGACGTGGTGCGCCCGGGTGGCACCGTGAGCCTGGCCGGGATCCACATGAGCGACATCCCGTCGTTCGAGTACCGCCGCCTGTGGCGCGAGCGCACCGTTCGCTCGGTCGCGAACATGACGCGTCGCGACGCCCAGGAGCTCGTCGATCTCGCGACGGACGCGGACATCCGCACGTCGGTGGAGGTGTACGCGCTCGAGGACGCGAACGACGCGCTCGCCGCGATCGCGGGCGACGCCGTGGGTGGGGCGGCCGTGCTGTCGATCGCGGGGTAGGTGCGGCTAGCTAGGCGCCGGCCCGGAACCTCCAGGAGTACGAAGCCGGGCGGTCGGGACGGGGCTTGGCCTGGGGCCAGAAGTACACCGTGGCCGTGTACTCGCCCGGCTCGAAGCGCGCCAGCTCCTGATCGGCACCCGTGCGGAAGCTGAGCTGCCCGAGGGGCACCACCCGCTCGAGCTGGTCCTCGGGGATCTCGACCGTCGAGCCTTGCTCGCGCCGCAGCAGCAGCACGCCGGTGAGGTCGTCGCGCAGGTCGATCGTGATCGTGTCCTGCGGCCGCACGAGCTCCCCCGGGCCCGGGCTCAACGTCTCGATCGCCGCCGGGAGCGTGGGGGCGTCGCGCCCCACGCCGGGGTCGGTCTCCGACGCCGAGAGGCCCCACACGCCGAGGGTGATCACCACCGCGACCACGCCCACCACGATCGCGACCCGGCCGGGGTGCTTCACCAGTGGCGACTTCGCGCGCGCGGCCGGCTTGCTCGCGGTGGAGGTCGGTGGCGATGTGGCCATCGCGTCCCGAGCGTACCGTTGCCACGTCGGGGAACGTCCCGCCCGGTACCGTGAATCAGATGGCCAGCCCCGCCATCGCCGACCTGGCCGGGCGCGTCCTCGCCGGTCGCTACCGGCTCCTCGGCTCGATCGGCGCGGGCGCTTCGGGGCGGGTCTACGTCGCCGAGGACGTGCGGCTCCGCCGCCGAGTCGCGGTGAAGGTCCTCCACGGGGGCCTCGCCGACGATCCCGGGTTCCTGCGCCGCTTCCGCCGGGAGGCCCAGCACGCGGCCGCGCTGCAACACCCGCACATCGTCGCCGTCTACGACTGGGGCGAGGACGGCGGCCTGCCGTTCATGGTGCTCGAGCTGCTCGAGGGCGGCAGCCTGCGGGCGCTGCTCGACGCCGGCGGCCGGCTCACACCCGCGCAGGCCGCCCACGTGGGCCGCCAGGTCGCGCAGGCGCTGCACCACGCGCACTCCCGCGGGGTGATCCACCGTGACGTGAAGTCGTCCAACCTCCTCTTCGACGAGCACGGCATCGTGCGGGTGGCCGACTTCGGGCTGGCGCGCGCGTTGGCCGAGGCGAGCTGGACGGAGCCCGACGGGAGCCTGCTCGGCACCGCGCGGTACGCGGCGCCGGAGCAGGCGAGCGGTGAGCCCGTCGACGGTCGCGCCGACTGCTCCTCGCGTGCCGTGGGGCGCATCGCGGCGCGCACCGGGCGAGTGCCCAACGTCGGGGACTCGCTGGTGGCCACGGTCGTGAGCCGGGGCGCGCGGCCCCTCACCGTGCCGGGTGACGTCGGGGCGCTCGGCGAGGTGCTCACCCGCGCGGGGCAGCCCGATCCGGACCGGCGCTACGCCGACGCCGGGGCGATGGCCATCGCGCTCGCTGCCGCCGGGCGTTCGCTGCCTCCACCGGCTCCGCTCGTCCTCCCCGGCCTGGGCGGTGCGCTCGACGATCCGGAGCCCACGCGGGTCTCGCGCGTGCGAACGGCGACGGTGCCGGTCGACCCCGACGGGCCGCCCGTGGTCTTCGACCAGGACGCGGTGCTCGAAGGCGACTCGATCGAGGTGCTGGGGCGCCGCCGCCGTGTCCCGGGGACCCATCGCCTCGTGCCCATGGCGGTCGCCGCGGTGCTCGTCCTCGCGGTCGTCGCGATCGGCGCGCTGGCGGCATCCTCGATCGGGGGTGGCAGCGGCGGGTCGGCCGCCGCGCCCCGCCTGGTGGGGATGTCCGAGAAGGACGCCGCGGCCGCGGCGGCGTCCGGCGGGCTGCGACTCTCGATCGAGCGGCGTGAGAGCGACGACGTCGCCGGTCTCGTCGTCGCGCAGCGCCCGGGCGCGGGAGCCTTCCTCCCCGGGGGCGGGTCGGTGCGGATCGTGGTGTCCCGGGGTCCGCCGCCGGTCGTGGTGCCCGGCGACCTCGCCGGCGCGGCCGCGGCCGACGCGCAGGCACACCTCGAGCAGCTCGGGTTCGTGGTCCGGGTGGAGCGGGGCTACGACGAGGCGGTGGGCCGCGACCTCGTGATCGCGACGGAGCCGGCCGGGGGTGCCAAGGCCGCACGCGAGTCGGAGATCGTGCTGCGGGTGAGCGACGGCCCGGCACCGGTGGCCGTCCCGTCCGAGGTCGCCGGCAAGTCCTACGACGAAGCCGCCGCGATCCTGCGCGCGAAGGGGTTCGCGACCGCCCGGGCGGACGTGTTCCACGACTCCGTCGACGCCGGGAAGGTGGTCGGCACCGATCCGGCTCTCGGGCAGCTCGCGCCGCGCGGCGCGACGATCACACTGAACGTCAGCAAGGGTCCCGAGACGGTCACCCTCCCGTCGAGCCTCGTCGGCATGACGGTGGAAGCGGCGAGCCAGCAGCTCCAGACGCTCGGGCTGGTGCCCGACGTCGAGAACTACGGTCCGGGCAAGCGCGTGCGCGCGACCGTCCCCGTGGGGGGCACGCAGGTCAAGAAGGGCTCGAAGATCAACCTCATCCTGTGAGCCATCCTGTGAGCCCCTGAGCCGGCGCGCGACGACGGAGAGCTCGTGACCCACCGAACCGACCCCGACTTCGAGTCGGGGTTCGACCCCGCAGCGCGTGAGACCTCGATGCCGACGCTCGTGGTGGAGGGTGAGCTCGACGGCGCGGCGTGGTGGCCGCGTCCGCGGCGCGGCCTCGCCAGTGCGACCCGGATCCCGTACCGGTGGTGGGTCCTGGGGACGGTGTGCGCGGGGTTGTTCGCCAGCGGGCTCACCGTCACGGCGCTGACCACCGCGGTGCCGTTCATCCGTCGGGACCTCCACACCTCGCTCGCGGCGATCACCTGGGTGGTGTCGGCACCGTTCCTGTTCCGGTCGATCTTCGTGCCCGCGTTCGGCAAGGCGGCCGACCGCGTCGGTCGGCGCCGGACGTGGCTGGTCGGCTTCGCCGTCTCGACGTTCGCGTCGCTCGCGTGCGGGTTCGCGCCCTCGGTCGGGGTGCTCATCGGGTTCCGGGCACTCGCCGCGATCGGCAGCGCGGCGGTCGTGCCGTCGTCGCTCGCGCTCATCGCCGTGGTGTTCGATCCCGAGGAGCGCGTGAAGGCGTTCGGGTGGTGGTCGGCGGTGGCGGCGCTGTCACCGGTCGTGGGCGTCGTGGTCGGCGGGTTGGCGGTCGAGGCGTTCGGCTGGCGGTGGCTGTTCTTCGGCCAGTTCCCGTTCTCGCTCGTCGCGCTCGTCCTCGGTGCCGTCGTGCTGCGCGAGTCCCGCGGCGAGTCGCTGCCCTTCGACTTCGCCGGGACGGTGCTGTCGGTGGTCGGGCTGGGGGCCCTGATCCTCGTGCTCAACCGCGGACCGGTGGGCGAGTGGGGATGGGGCTCGCCCCAGACCGCGCTCTGCGCGCTGCTCTCGGTGGTGTGCCTGGTCGGGTTCGTGTTCGTCGAGCGGCGGGTCGCGGCGCCGATCCTCCTCGTCGACCTGTTCCGGCGGCGATCGTTCAGCGCGGGGGTGGCCGCGAACTTCCTGGGCAACTTCGCCTACATGGGCGGGTTCTTCATGACGTCGCTGATGCTGGCCGAGCCGGCGCTCTGGGGGTACGAGGCCGGGGAGGTGGCGCTCGCCGTCGCGCCGCGGGCGCTCGCCCTCGGGTTGATGGGACCGGCCGGCGGCTACCTCGCGGCGCGGTACGGCGGCCGGCGCACGGCCACGATCGGCATGGCGCTCGTGGGGGTGTCGATGGTGATGCTGGCGGCCCTCGATCCGGGATCCACCTACCTGTGGATCCTCCCCGGGCTGCTCATCTCGGGGATCGGGCTCGCGCTCGTCGGGCCGCCGGCCGTGGCGGCGGTGACGAACGAGGCCCCGTCGGAGGACCTGGGCGCGGCCGGCGCGGCGGTGAACCTGGGAGCGTCGTTCGGGTCGTCGATGGGAATCGCCACCATGCAAGCCGTGCTCGTCGCGACCGCGGCGACCGCCGGGGATCCGGGCATGCACGCGTACTCGATGGCCTTCCTCACCGGCGCGGCGGCGACGGTCCTGGGTGTGGTGGCCACCGCGAACCTGGCGCCGAAGGTCAGGCGGTGATCCCCTGGATGGCCTCGGCGAGGGCCGACGCGCCGGCCCCGCCGGCCTGGATGGTGGCGAGCAGCTTCGCGAGGTCGCCCTGGATCACGACCTTGCCGCGGATGAACGCGTCGAGACCGGCCTGCGGATCGCCGGAGAACAGGATCTCGCGCGCGGTCTCGTAGTCGGTGGTGATCGTGACGTTGGCGTCCGGGACGTGCCCGATGCCCCAGTGGCCGCGCCCGTCGCGCGCGCCGACGTGGAGGTGACGTTCCGCGCCGAAGGGCGTGCCGGTCACGACGAGGTTCATGACCATGTCGGCGTGCGACGGGGCGTCTGCGCCCATCTCCTCGACGAGGCGGTCGACGATGGCGAACCAGTCGTCGCTGAGGAACTCGTGCTTCGTCAAGCGTCGCGCCTTCGGTCCTGGATCAGGGCTCGGTGCGGAGCGTACTCCGCCCCGGTCCGGCCGGAGCCCGACGCGACCCGCGAACGTAGACTCACCCCGATGGACGACGCCCCCGCGATCCTCACGCGAGCCGACGTGGAGCACGTCGCGCGGCTCGCGCGGCTCGCGCTCACCGACGCCGAGGTCGAGCAGCTCACCGTCGATCTCGCCGCGGTCCTCGGCCACGCGGCGGACGTCGCCGCGCTCGATCTCGACGGTGTCCCTCCCACCGCGCACCCGCTGCCCCTGCGCAACGTGCTGCGTGACGACGTCGTCCGGCCGGCGCTCGACCGCGACGAGGTGCTCGCGGCTGCCCCGGCCGCGGAGGACGGCCGGTTCCGGGTACCCCGCATCCTCGACGCGCCGTGAGCGTCGCGCAGGAGATCGCCGCTGCGGTGCGGTCGGGGCGGCGGCGGGCCCGGGACGTCGTCGAGGAGCACCTGTCAACGATCGAGGCGCGCGAGGCGGAGGTCCACGCCTTCAACCTCGTGCTCGCCGACGAGGCCCGCGTCGGCGCCGACGCGGTCGACGCCCGCGTCGCCGCGGGGGAGGACCCGGGCCCGCTCGCGGGCGTGCCGGTCGCGCTGAAGGACAACCTCTGCACGCGGGGCATCCCCACCACGTGCAGCTCGCGCATCCTCGAGGGCTGGCGCCCGCCGTACGACGCGACGGCCGTCCGGCGGCTCGCGCGCGCGGGGGCGATCCCGATCGGCAAGACCAACCTCGACGAGTTCGCGATGGGCTCGTCGACCGAGAACTCGGCGTTCGGCGCCACCCGCAACCCGCGCGACCCCTCCCGGGTCCCCGGCGGCTCCAGCGGGGGTTCGGCGGCGGCGGTCGCCGCCGGGTTCGCGCCGCTCGCCCTGGGGTCCGACACCGGTGGGTCGATCCGCCAGCCCGCAGCGCTGTGTGGCGTGGTGGGCGTGAAGCCCACCTACGGTGCGGTGTCGCGGTACGGACTGATCGCGTTCGCGTCGTCGCTCGACCAGATCGGACCGTTCGCCACGACCGTACGCGACGCGGCCCTGCTGCTCGATGCGGTGGCCGGCCCCGACGAGCTCGACTCCACGTCGTCACCCGCGCCCCACCGTCCGGTGTCCGACACGCTGGGCGACGGCGTCGCCGGGTTGCGGATCGGGATCGTCGAGGAGCTCGTCGACGCCGAGGGGGTCGAGCCCGAGGTCCGCGATGCCGTGCTCCGTGCGGCGGCCGCGCTCGAGGGCGCAGGAGCCCACGTCGATCGCGTCTCGGTGCCCAGCGTGGTGTACGGGCTGTCGGCCTACTACCTCATCGCCCCGGCAGAGGCGTCGTCGAACCTCGCGCGCTACGACGGCGTGCGCTACGGGTTGCGGGTCGACGGTGAGGACGTCGCGACGATGAACGCGCGCACGCGCGACGCCGGGTTCGGTGCGGAGGTGAAGCGGCGCATCATGCTCGGCACCTACGCGCTCTCCGCCGGCTACT
>BTUT01000122.1:0-7953 GCA_045862935.1 Acidimicrobiia bacterium | reverse complement strand
CTGCCGTCTCTCGTCTGCGTTCTTGGGTGATCTTCGGCGGTGCGGTGCTCCGTGGGCCGAGCTCGGTCGCCCGTGGGGCGGTGGGCCTAGTCGCGCTTCTTGGCCTTGTTGCGCGTGCGCTTGCGGCGCCCCTTGCCGGGCGCCGCGGCCGGTCCGAGCAGCGACTGGGCGAGGTGCTCGAACGCCCGAGCCGCGGCGGAGCGCGGATCGTGCATCACGACGGGGAGGCCCGCGTTGATCGAGAGCGGCACCGCCAGGTCGTACGGGATCGGGTACGCCGCGCGCAGCCCCAGCACGTGCTCGACCTCGCGGACATCGAGCTTGACCTGGACGTTGGCGCGGTTGAGGACGAGCCGGAGCTTCGGACCCGCGACCGCCATGAGGTCCAGTGCCTGCATGCCGATCTTGAGGTTCTTCACGCTGGGGATGTCCATCGACGCGACGAGCAGGACGTCGTCGGCCGCCTCCAAGAGCGCGAGCGTCGTGTCGTCGAAGCTCGTGGGCACGTCGACGACCACCCACTCGCTGATCGTCGCCAGCGCGGCGCACACCCCCGTCATCTCGTCGGGAGGGATCACCGCGGCCATCGCCCGCTCGCTCGGCGCGGGAAGCACCAGCAGGCCGCTCTCGTGCCGGGTCACGAGGTTGCGCATGAGCTCGGGGTCGGCGTACTGGATCGCCGCCGCCGCGTCCACCACGGTGTGGTCGGGTGGGATCCCGAGCATCACCGAGATGTCGCCGAACTGCATGTCGGCGTCCATGAGGGCTACCGGCTCGTCGATCCGGCGCGCCATCGCGGTCGCGACGTTGGTCGCCACCGTCGACTTCCCGACACCGCCCTTCGTGGAGAACACCGCGACGAGGCGCCCCGGCGCCACGCGCGTTGCGACCAGCGTGCTGGATGCCGGCGTGCCCGCCTGCGCGACGGCGCGCTGCGGCGCGCGCAGGACCTCACCGACCCGGGCGACCGCCTGCGCGACCCCCTCACCACCGGGATCGATCTGCACCGCGTCGCGGGCGCCGGCCCGCAGTGCCTGCTGGAGCACCTCGGCCGACAGCTCGTACGCAACGAACACCGCGCCGAGCTCGGGGTACGCGGTGACGAGCCGGTGGACCTGCTCGAAGCCGAACGCTCCGGCCATGCTGGGGCCGAACACGCCCACCGTGGGGCTCCCGGCCCGGAGCACCTGGGTGAGCGCCTCGATCGAGTCGAACTGCTGGGCCGCCGGGAGCCGGGCACCCAGCAGCATCCTGAGCCGGGGATCGGGCTCGACGATCGCCACGGCGTACCGCACCTCGGGAACGGCGGGGTACGACCGCGGAGCCTCCGTCGCCGCGCCGAGCGGCTGTGCCTCCATCGTGAGCTCCGTCGTCGCCACGGCCTACCGACCGCTGGCCGGAACGGCCGCGCGACTTGCGCCTCCCGACGGGACGGGCGGCTGCAACGTCAGGTACAGGCCACCATCGCCGCCCTTGCTCACGATGAGCAGCGCCTGCTCGGGCGTCACCTCGAAGGTCACGAGACCCGTTGCCGCGGCGTCGAACGAGGGCTGCCCGTTGCCGCCGGCTGCGGTCGCGGCCGTCTCGGCCCCGATCGCGAGGACCTTCACCCCCCGCAGCACGTAGCTGCCGTCGTTGGTGCTGATGAGGTCGACCCGGTCTCCGGGCGCGACCTGGTTCGCCACGGCTTGGGCCGAGCCGAAGGACATCGTGACCGCGACCATGCCCTTGTCGCCGATCGACGCGGCGAGCGAGCCGCCGCCGCCCTCGGAGGGAGCCACGAAGCTCGCTTCGGTGATGAACTGCTTCGCCTGGATGACGGACGCCGCGACCCTGCCGTTGAGCAGGCTCGAGTCGGTGACCGCCGCCGGTGGCACCGAGCCGCGCAGCGTCCGGGCCGGCGCGATGAGGCCCTGCGCGAGCGCCGACGAGCCGGCCGTGCCCTTCGGGATGTCGGCCACGGCGACGAAGGCCTCGACGGTCTGGACCTTGCTCTCGGCCCGGTCGTCCGCACCCGAGACGTAGAAGTAGACGCCCATTCCGGCCGCGGCGGCCAGGAGGATGGCCGCGGCGGCGAGCAGGGTTCGGCGGTTGCCCACTTTCGCTCCTCGAATCAGCACCGCCCGCATGCGGCGGCCCTCTGATTCGTCGGCGTCTCGTGGGTGGACCTTGAGAGGGGTTCTCCCGGGTCAGCCCGCGGCGGCGGGAGGCTCCTCGGGGTCTCCGGCGTCCGCGGCTGCTCCGCCCACGCCCTCGGCGGACCCGGCGTCGCCCGAATCGCCTGCTCCGGCGCCCTCGGCGTCGTCGTAGGCCGGGCCGATGTAGTTCCCGTGGTCGTCGTAGGCGTGCTCGCCGAACTGCTCGCGGTACTCGGCCGCGACCTCGCCGCCCTCGGCCGCCTGCTTGATCGAGAGGGAGATCCGGCGCCGGTCGAGATCGACGTCGATGATCTTCACCCAGAGCTCCTCGCCCGGGGTCACGACCTGCTCGGGAGCCTCGACGTGCTGGGCCGCCATCTCGGAGATGTGCACGAGGCCCTCGATGCCGTCGCCTACCTGGACGAAAGCGCCGAACGGCACGAGCTTCGTGACCCGGCCGTAGACCAGCTGGTCGACCTCGTGCGAGTCGGCGAACTCCTGCCAGGGGTCCTGCTGGGTGGCCTTGAGCGACAGTGAGATCCGCTCCCGCGTGAGGTCGACGTCGAGGACCTGGACGGTGACCTCGTCGCCCACCTGCACGACCTGGCTGGGGTGCTCGACGTGCTTCCACGAGAGCTCGGAGACGTGGACGAGCCCGTCCATGCCCCCGAGGTCGACGAAGGCGCCGAAGTTCACGACCGAGCTCACCACGCCCTGGCGGATCTCGCCGGACTTGAGGTTGGTGAGGAACTCGTCGCGCTGCTCGCGTTGGGTCTCCTCGAGGTAGGCCCGGCGCGAGAGCACCACGTTGTTGCGGTTCCGGTCCAGCTCGATGATCTTGCACTCGAGGGTCCGGCCGACGAACGGGTGCAGGTCGCGGACCCGGCGGAGGTCGACGAGGGACGCCGGGAGGAAGCCCCGGAGCCCGATGTCGAGGATGAGCCCGCCCTTGACGACCTCGATCACGGGGCCGGCGACGATCTCGTCCTTGTCCTTCAGGTCCTCGATGGTGCCCCAGGCGCGCTCGTACTGCGCCCGCTTCTTCGAGAGGACGAGACGGCCGTCCTTGTCCTCCTTGGTGAGGACCAGCGCCTCGATCTCGTCCTCGAGCGCCACGACCTCGTGGGGGTCCACGTCGTTGCGGATCGAGAGCTCGCGCGACGGGATGACGCCCTCGGACTTGTAGCCGATGTCCAACAGGACCTCGTCGTTGTCGATCTTTACGACGATGCCCTTCACGATGTCGCCGTCGTCGAACTCGACGATCGTCGCGTCGACGGCGTCGGAGAAGGACTGGCCGTCGAGGTCGTCGATGACCACCGGCGCGTCGAGGAGGTCGTCCCCGTCGTCGCCCTCGGCGCTCGGAGGCAGCGCGTCCACCTCGCTCGCGGGTTCTGCGGCCGCGGTCTCGGCGATCGGCTCGCTCAGGGTCTCGACCACCGGCTCGACCGGCACGGCGACCTCGACGGGGGCCTCGGGCGCAGTGGCGCCCTCCGGCTGCTCGGGGACGACCGCCTCGACGGTCGTCGCGTCCTGCTCCGACAACACTCGCTCCTTGGGATCCCGGCACCACCACGCTCACCGGCACTGCACCGGTCGTTCCGTGCTGCCCACCGCAGAGGCCCACGGGCCGGGTCGGTGGGCGCACGGCTCGCACGCGCGCATGGCGCGACCCTCGGCGAGGGTCTTCGAACAGGCTAGCCCGTCACGTGCCGCGCCGTCCCACCAGCAGCAGCTCGGGGTGTTCGAAGGTCGCAGCACCGGCGCGGTAGGCGCCGGGTGCGACCCCGTGGACGCCCACGACGTCGACGCGGTGCAACGCCGCGAGCAACGCCATCTCGCGTGACGTGAAGCAGGTGGTCCACAGATCGAACGGTCGCTCGTCCCCCGCAGCGTTGCGCACCGTCGCCGTCTCGTGGAGCACCCCGGTTGCCGCGTCGAAGTCCTCTCCTGCTTCGAGGTGACGGATCGCGAAAGGGGCGTGGAAGGCCGACACCGCGATCGCGCCACCCGGACGCACCGCGCGGACCATGCGACCGAAGACGGCCACCTCGTCGCGCCCACCGAGGAGCCCGAACCCGCCCTGGCAGAGGCACACGACCGCGTCGAACTCAGCGTCGAAAGCCATCGTCCGCACGTCGAGGAGGTCGAAGCGAGCGTCGAGGTGCTCCCGCGCCGCGGCGTCGCGCGCGAGGGCCACGAAGTCCGGCGACAGGTCCACGCCGGTCACCCGGAACCCGAGGCGGGCGAGGGCGCAGGCATGACGCCCGGGTCCACAGCCGACGTCGAGCACCCGCTGGCCCGGCTCGAGTGCGAGCGCGTCGACCAGGAAGGCCACCTCCTGCTCGGTGCCCTTGGTGAACGCGTTGCGAAGGTAGGCGGCCCCCAGGAACTCGGCCACCGGGTTGAACCAGGCGCCGTCCGGGGCAGGAGGTCCGGGCGTGGTCACTCGCTCCGCCCGACGTCGTCGCGGTCGTAGCGCTCGATCACGATCGAGCCCGTCACCCGGCGCACCGCGCGCGTCCGGCCGGCCGTCACGGCCGGGCGCTCGCAGACCCCGGTCCGGCGCCACCGGTCGTAGGGCAGGACCCAGACCCGGCGTGGGCGCTGCCACGCCACGTCACCCGGGGCCACCGGTTCCACGTGGACGTACCGGCTCCAAGGGTCCGCCGGTGAGATCGGGTCCAGGGCTGCCTCCGGGTGCTCCAGCCAGTAGTACTCGAACGGGATGCGGTGGTACGGGTAGCAGAACACGATGCCGTCGCCGGGCCTGCTCTGCCGAGCGACGTAGGCGACCGCTCCCCGCCAGTCGTGCAGCGACGGGCCGCGGTACCAGTGACGGATCTTCACCCCCGACAGCGTGGCGATCACCACGAGCACCCCGATGACCGCCATCCTGCTCGGGATGCGCCGGAGGGTGACCGCCGCACAGATCACGATGCCGGGGAGCAGGACGATGAGGTACCGGTCGTGCCAGCCCCGCTGCTGCACGACCGCCACCGCGAGCAAGCCCACGAACGGGACGGCGACGGACGCGAGCACGAACGCGAGGCGCCATGTGTCGCGGGAGCGGCCGGTCGCCCGCCACGCGGCGATGAACGAGACGATCGGCACGACGGCGAGGCCCGCGTACACGAAGAGGAGCGGCAGCCCGCCGGCCGCGTTGGCGAGGTACCGAGGAACCGACCGGAGGTTGGGCCGCTCGGGGGTGCCCTGACTGTCCGCGGCGGACACCACGAACAGCCCGAGGGGCACCAGCAGCAACGCGGTGAGCCCCAGCGCGGGTACGAGCGGGCGCTTCGGGATCGCGTCACGCTCGATGAACCACAGCGACACGAGCTGCGCGACGACCACGAAGGCGGCCGCGAGGTGGGCGTAGAACGCGGCGGCCGTGGCCACGGCGTAGAGCACGAACCACGAGCGACGATGCGAGTCGATCGCCGACACGAAGGCGAACGAGCTGAGCGCTCCGAGGACGAGGAGCAGGGAGTATCCCCGGAGCTCCTGTGAGTACCGCACCGCGAACGGCGCGATCGCCAGGAGGAAGCCGGCGAGCAGACCGGTCCAACGATCGAAGAGGCGCGCGGCGAGCAGGTAGACCGCAACGACCGACGCGGCGGCCGCCACCACCGACAGCGCCCGCAGCGTCGCCTCGCCGTCCCCGAGCACCCGCCAGACGCCGAGCCCGTGGACGTACAACGGCATGTTCGCGTCGAGGTTGCGGGCGACGTCCCACGCGCCAGCGAGGCCGCGGCCTGCCGCCATGGCCGAGAAGGCCTCGTCGTACCAGAGGCTCTTCCTCCGAAGCGCGTGGAACCCGAGCGCCAGGCTGAGCATCACCTCGCCCAGCAGGATCAGCGCGACCCACCGCGTCGGAGGCCCCCCGCGGCGGACCGCGGCCCCGGACGTCGACACCGCGGTGGTCGGCGACGTTCCCAAACCCCACCTGCCCCTTTCGACGCGCCCCGTCGCGCCGGAGCCTCACGTTAGGCGACGGCCAGAGCACCACGGAGAGATCGCGCGCGGCCGCGCCGCGAGGTCACGCGGAGCTCGCCGACCTACTTCGCCTGGGCCCAGTTGGGACCGAAGCCGACGTCGACCCGCAGCGGGACCCGCAGCTCGGTCACCGACTCCATCGTCGAGCGGATGAGCGGCTCGGCGACGACGCGCTCGTGGAGGGGCACCTCGAAGACGAGCTCGTCGTGCACGGTGAGCAGCATGCGGGTGCGCAGCCCCTCGCGCTCGAGCATCCGGTCCACGTCGATCATCGCCAGCTTGAAGATGTCGGCCGCGCTCCCCTGCACCGGCGCGTTCTGGGCCATGCGCTCCCCCATCTGGCGGATGCGGAAGTTGTCGGAGGCCAGCTCGGTGATGAGACGGCGTCGACCGAAGATCGTGGTGGTGTAGCCCCGCTGCTTCGCTTCCGCGATCGTGCCGTGCATGAACTCGCGCACCTTCGGGAACCCGGCGAAGTAGCTGTCGAGGATCTCGCGGGCCTCGTCGGCGGGGATGTCGAGGCGTTGGCCCAGCCCGTAGGCCTCCATGCCGTACGCGAGCCCGTAGTTCACGACCTTCGCGAAGCGACGCTGCCCCGCGTCCACCTCGGCTTCGGGTACCCCGAACACCCTCGAGGCGGTCGCGGTGTGGATGTCGACCCCTCGGTCGAAGGCGTCGACCAGCCCCGGATCGTCGGCGAGGTGCGCGAGGACCCGCAGCTCGATCTGCGAGTAGTCGGCGGTGAGGATGCCCCAGCCGTCCTCGGCGACGAACACCCGGCGGAACTCGCGCCCGTCGGCGGTGCGCACCGGCACGTTCTGGAGGTTCGGGCTCTCCGAGGAGATGCGGCCCGTCGTCGTGTCGGTCTGCTTGAAGGTCGCGTGCACGCGCCCGTCGGCCTCGATGAGCGGTGGGAGTGCGTCCGCATAGGTGCCGCGGAGCTTCTCGACCTCGCGGTAGCGCAGGAGGTCGACCACGATCGGGTGGTCGTCGATCATCTTCTGGAGCGAGTCGGCGTCGGTCGACGGACCGGTCTTCGTCTTCTTCACCGGCGTCAGCCCGAGCTTGTCGAACAGCACGGTGCGCAGCTGCGGCGTCGAGTTCACGTTGAACTCCTCACCCGCGTGCGCGTGGATGCGCCGCACCAGGTCGTCGCACTCGGCGGCGAGCTGCGTGCGCAGCTCGTCGAGCACCGGACGGTCGATCCTGATCCCCGCGCGCTCCATCCCCGCGAGCACCCGCACGAGGGGACGCTCGAAGCGCTCGTAGAGGTCGGTGAGCTCCCGCGCCGCGAGCGCATCGTCGAGCGCGTCGGCGAGCGGGAACAACGCCGCCGCACGACGACCGGCGTCCTCGATCGCGGCCTCGCCGCCAAAGTCGAGCGTGCCGGCTTCCACGTCGGGCGACTGCACCTCGAGCGACAGGTACCGCAGCGCGAGGTCCTCGAGGAGGTACTTCCCCTCGGCCGGGTCGAGCAGGTAGGCCATCACCGTGACGTCGCGGTGCAGCGTGCGGACATCGAGCGCCAGGGCGCGCATCAGCTCCTTCGTCCGGGATCCGGTGAGCGGTGGCCCGCCCTCGGCGACGAGCGCGGTGAGCGCATCCGCGACGGCGACGTCACCCAGCACGTCCCCGGCGACGTACGTCACGACCCCATCCGCGTCGGCGAACGCGAGACCGTCGACTGCGCTGCGGCCCGCCACCCCTGCCCAGCGGGCGTCGACCGTGTACTCCGCGCCGGCGGCGCGGAGTACGTCGAGCCGCGCGACGACCGACGCGACGTGGCGCCGGTGCTGCAGCTCGACGTCGAGCGTCGCGG
>BTUT01000121.1:0-7984 GCA_045862935.1 Acidimicrobiia bacterium | reverse complement strand
GGCGGCTACCGGCCCAACCTGCCCGCCGACAAGGCGCTCATCGGACTCGACGACCCGATCCACACGAAGCGCCGGAACCTGGTGTCGCGCCGCTTCACGCCGCGCGCTGCGAGCGCGTGGGAGGACCACATCCGCGACGTCGTGCGCACCCTGCTCGACCGGATGGCGGCGAAGGGCGGTGAGGTCGAGATCGTGGAGGAGCTCGCCGCACCGCTGCCCGCGATGATGATCGGGAAGCTCCTGGGGTTCGGCGAGGACCGGTGGCCCGAGCTGAAGCACTGGTCCGAGACCACGATCGCGCTCGGAGGCGGGCCGCGCTACCTGAACGAGGAGGGGGTCACGGCGGCGATGGAGTTCGCCCAGGCCTCACTCGAGCTCTACGAGGAGAAGCAGACCTGCCCCGCCGACGACGTCATGTCGGTGTGGACCCGCGCCGAGATCGACGGTCGCCCGCTCACGCTCGACGAGGTCATCCCCGACTGCCTGCTGCTGCTCGACGGCGGCGCCGAGACCACCCGCACGGTGCTCGCCCGCACGATCCTGAACCTCATCGAGCACCCGGACCAGTGGGCGCGGTTGCGCGGCGGCGCCGACACGGCGATCGCCACCGAGGAGTTCATCCGCTTCGTGTCGCCGGTGAACAACATGTGCCGGGTGGCGACGCGTGACGTGCAGATCGGCGGTGAGACGATCCGGGCCGGTCAGCAGGTCGTGCTGATGTACCCGTCGGCGAACCGCGATCCCGCGCACTTCACCGACCCCGAGCGCTTCGACATCACCCGCCACCCGAACCCGCACCTCGCAGTCGGGTTCGGCACGCACTTCTGCCTCGGGGCTTCGCTCGCGCGGCTCGAGATCCGGGTGTTCTTCGAGGAGCTGCGCGAGCGCGTCACCGGCATGCGCCTCGTGCCGGGTACGGCACCGGTCGACCTGCCGAACGCGTTCGTGTTCGGGCTCACGTCCGCCCACGTCGCGTTCGACCTCGCCTGAGCCGCTCCGGTCCCTCACCGCGGGGCCGACACGCGTCCTCGCGCGCACGCTCGCGCGCGCTCCGGACGCGCCAAGGTGCGTCCCGGTGGCACGTGTACACGGCGGCGGAACGCACCTTGGAGGTTGGTCAGCTGGTTCGTGAGCTGGTTGCTTCGGCCGGCTGGTGGGCGGGTCCGGAACTGGGATGAGGGCTCGCAGCCCGTTCGTTCGGGAGCTCGTGCCCGTCGCTCAGACCGACCGGAGCCGGGACCAGCCCGGTGGAGCGTCCTCTCCCACTGCGTCCCCCTCTCGGAGTTCGCTTCCGTTCGTACGCCGGCGATCCTACGCCGGTCCGGTGCGGATGGGAAGGGGCGAACGTCACGAATCCTGTTCGGCGATCGCGGCGAAGCGCTCGTGGAGGTGGGCCCGGATCTCGTCGGGGTCGCGCTCGCTCCAGCGCCGCCGCTCGCGGCGGCGCCGCTCGACCGCGACCGCCGATCCCACCGTGATCGCGGCGATCGCGCCGAGCCCGATCCACTTCCACGCTCGTGACCGCACGGCCGTACGCTACCCCGGTGGTCGAACCGGGCGATCGAGCGCTGACGGTCACCACGATGACCGCGCGCGCGGCCGTCGAGGACGCGCGCACCGGTGACGTCTGGCTGTTCCGCGGTCCGACCGTGGCCGACCGGGCGATTCGCCTCCTGACGAACGCGCCCGTCAACCACGTCGCGATGGCGGTCGCGCTCGACGACCTCCCGCCGCTGCTGTGGCACACCGAGCTCGGTCAGAGCCTGCCGAGCGTGTGGACCGGCGAGCACCAACGCGGCGCGCAGCTGCATCGCCTCGACGACGCGCTCGCGGTGTGGACCGGCAAGTACCGCCAGCGCGCGTGGGTGCGCAACCTCGACGGTGAGGTCACCCGTGCGATGGAGGACGCGCTCCTGCAGGTGATCGCGGAGTACGACGGCCGCGCGTTCCCTCGCACCCGGGCGCTGGTGGCGAAGTGGCTCACCGGACGCCTGCGCCGTGAGGCGTCCGCCGAAGCGGTCTACTGTGCCGAGCTGCTGGCGATCACCTACACGCGGATGGGCCTCCTCGAGGCGCACAGGCCTGCCAACTGGTTCGACCCGGGGCGGTTCTGGAGTGGCGACCGGCTCGAGCTCGCGGGGGGAGCGAGCCTCGGCCCCGAGATCGAGGTGCTCGTCGAGGATGCCGCGGGAGCGCCGTGACCACGACTGGAGGCATCGGATGATCATGGCCATATCGGCCGACTCGCACGTGACCGAGCCGGGCGACTGCTACCTCGACCGCATCGATCCCCGGTTCCGCGACCGCGCCCCGGTCGCGGTCACCGACGACACCATGGGCGCGATGATCCTCATCGACAACGGGCGCAGCCGCCTGCCCTACGGCATGGTTGCCGCGGCCGGTCGCCCGTGGGACCAGATCAGCCCGTTCCACTACGTCGCATGGGAGGAGCTGCACGCCGGAGGGTGGGATCCTCACGCGCGCCTGGCCGAGCAGGACCGCGACGGTGTGGGCGTGGAGGTGCTCTACCCGTCGGTCGGGATGATCGTGTGCAACCACCCCGACGCCGACTACAAGAAGGCGGTCTTCGACGCGTACAACCTCTGGATCGCGGAGTTCCAGGCGGTCGCTCCCGAGCGGTTCGTGGGCCTCGGCCAGACCGCGCTGCGCAGCGTCGAGGAGGGCATCGACGACCTGGCGCGCATCAAGGACCTCGGGTTGCGCGGCGTGATGCTGCCCGGGTACGCGAGCTGCCACGACGACGGTGACTACGACGACCCGCGCTGGGACCCGTTCTGGCGGACCGCGGTGGAGCTCGGGCTCCCGCTGTCGTTCCACATCCTCACCAGTGGCAACGACCAGCCGACCAACCCGCAGTTCCGGGGGCCGAAGCTCAACTCGTTCCTCGGGATCATCCGCGGCTGTCAGGACATCGTGGGCACGCTGGTCTTCGGCGGGGTGTTCGACCGCGTCCCCGAGCTGAGCGTGGTCTGCGTCGAAGCGGACGCAGGCTGGGTCCCGCACTGGATGTACCGGGCCGACCACGCCTACGACCGCCACCGCAACTGGCTCTCCGGCGCGCCGCTCGAGCGGAGGCCGAGCGACTACGTGCGCGACAACGTGTACGTGACCTTCCAGGACGACTGGGTCGCGTTCCAGGTCACGCAGCTGGTGAACCACGAACGGCTGATGTGGGCGAGCGACCACCCCCACAGCGACGCGACGTTCCCCGATTCGCAGGCGGTGCTCGCCGAGCACACGGCGGGGCTCACGCCCACCGTGCGTGACGACGTCGTGTGGCGCAACTGCGCGCGCCTCTACGGCCTGACCACCTGACGTCCGAGGTCCGGGATCCCGGCGTCGCCCCGTCCGGGTGGCCGGCTCGCGTGGCCGGCTCGCGTCGCCGGCTTGCCTGCCGGCCGTGCCGGTCGCGAGGCTCGCACCCATGCCGACACTGATCCTGTTGCGCCACGGCCAGAGCGAGTGGAACCTCGCCAACCGCTTCACGGGATGGGTCGACGTCGATCTGAGCGAGCAGGGCGTCCGCGAGGCCGTGGAGAGCGGGCGGATGCTGGCGGACGCGGGGCTCGCGCCCGACGTGCTGCACACCTCCCTGCAGAAGCGCGCCATCCGCACTGCCGACCTCGCGCTGCGCGCGCTCGATCGACTCTGGATCCCCGTGCGACGGTCGTGGCGGCTCAACGAGCGCCACTACGGTGCGCTCCAGGGCCTCGACAAGCGGGAGACGGCCGAGCGGTTCGGTGCCGACCAGGTGAAGGTCTGGCGCCGGGCGTACGCGACGCCTCCCCCCCCGCTCGAGGGTGACGCACTCCACGACCAGGCCGCCGATCCGCGCTACGCGTCGCTGCCCCCCGACCTGCTGCCGTCGTCGGAGTGTCTCGCGGACGTCGTCGCGCGGATGCTGCCGTACTGGTACGACGGCATCGTGCCCGACCTGGTCGCGGGGCGCGTGGTGCTCGTGGCCGCGCACGGCAACTCGCTGCGGGCACTCGTGAAGCATCTCGACGGCATCTCCGACGACGCCATCGTGGACCTGAACATCCCGACCGGGATCCCGCTCGTGTTCGAGCTCGACGCGCGTCTCGTCGCGACGGGGTCCCGCTACCTGGGCGATCCCGAGGCCGTCCGGGCGGCGGCCGAAGCCGTCGCGAAGCAGGCGGGGTGATCACCCGGCCTGGCATCCTGTCGGGGATCCAGGAGGTCGGCCGATGACCGTGACCGCGAACCCGATTCCCGAGGCCGTGCACCTCGGCGCCGACGAGCTCCCGTTCGTCACCCTGCCTGACGCCAGCCTGCTCAAGGTGCTCCAGGTCCGCGAGAAGGAAGGGCTCTGGATCGTCCAGGCGGTGTTCCAGGCCGGCTACGAGGTGCAGACCCACCGCCACACCGGCCCGGTGTGGGGCTACACGGTGTCGGGTGCGTGGAAGTACAAGGAGTACGACTACGTGAACCGCGCGGGCTCGTTCCTCTACGAGCCGGCAGGGTCGGTGCACACGCTCCAGTGCATCGAGGACGGCACCGACGTGTGGTTCCACATGTACGGGGCGAACCTCAACCTCGATGCCGACGGCAACGTCGAGAGCGTCACCGACGGGCGCAGCGCGCTCGCGGGCTACCTGGCGCTCTGCGAGATGCAGGGCTTCGCCCCACCCGACGTCGTCACCGACGGAAGCATCGACCGCCGCGCTGTGGCCGCGCGGGGTCGTGTCGAGTGCCCCCGGGGAGGCCGCGAGCGCGCAGCCTCCCCGTGTGGGCCGGGCGTGCCTCGCTACGCGAGACTGCGCCATCCCGATCTCACCAGGAGCGAGCCATGCCGCTGAACCCCGATTCCGTAGGCACCACCACCGAGCCCGCCGAGGCGACCTGGACCTCCAAGGACTCGCTGCTCTACGCCCTGGGCGTGGGCGCGGGGGCGACCGACCCCACCGGGTTCGAGCTCGAGTTCACCACCGAGAACTCGGACGGGATCGAGCAGAAGGCGCTCCCCACGATGCCGGTGGTGATCTCACCGGATCGGGGCGGCACGAACCCGATGCAGCTCATCGGTGAGTTCGACTGGGCGATGCTCGTCCACGGTGAGCAGTCGGTGACGCTGCACCGGCCCCTGGCCGTCGCGGGCACCGCGATGCTGCAGGGCAAGGTCGCGGCGATGTACGACAAGGGCAAGGCCGCGGTGGTGGTGCTGGAGTACGAGGCCCGCGACCCGAGCGGCGACCCGCTGTGGACGCAGACCATGTCGGCCTTCATCCGCGGCGAGGGGGGGTGGGGTGGCGACCGCGGGCCGAGCGGTCCGCGCAACGTCCCTCCCGAGCGCGACCCCGATCACGTGGTGTCCTACGCCACGCGCTCCGACCAGGCCCTGCTCTACCGGTTGAACGGCGACCGCAACCCCCTGCACTCCGACCCGACGTTCGCCGCACGCGCCGGCTTCCCGAAGCCGATCCTCCACGGCCTGTGCACGTACGGGTTCACCGGTCGAGCACTGCTGCACGCGGTGTGCGGGAGCGACCCGGCCCGGTTCACGTCGATCGAGGGCCGCTTCTCCCATCCGGTGATGCCCGGTGACACCCTCGACGTGCGGATCTGGGTGCAGGGCAACGAGGCCCTGTTCCAGACCTGGGTGGGCGAGAACCAGGTCATCGACTCCGGTCGACTCGTCTTCGAGTGAGCCCACCTCGCACGCTGAGCGCCGCGGAAGCCGCGGCGCTCGTGGAGGAGCGCGACACCCTCGGCATCCCCCTCGGCCCCGGGCAGCCCGGGGCCTTCCTCCACCCCCCCCGCGACCGCGCCCCCGACAGGGGCCAGGTCATCCACGGTGCGCTGCTCGTGGACCTGTACACGGTGTTCACCCGGGCCGGTGTGAGCCTGCGCACCGGGTTCATGGGACCGGCCGAGCGGTTCCTGCTCGCCGCCGGTGCCGACATCGAGTTCGTGCCCGCCGACTTCCGGCGCTTCTCCCTGGTCGCGCAGCGAGTGAAGCCCCGGGTGGTGGCCACCGCAGCCGCGTGGCCCGACGCCGACGGGACCTTGAGCCTCTCGCTGCACGCCGGCGCGACGGTCGACGAGCTGCACCGCGCCGGACGCGACCCGGATCGCCTGCTGATCGTGGAGGCCAACCGGCGGCTGCCCCGAACGTTCGGTCTGTCCCCGGAGCACCCCCACTCGCTGCACCTCGACGAGATCGACGTGCTGATCGAGAGCGACGTCGACCCGTTCGAGCTCCCCGAGATCGAGGCCACGGAGACGGAGGTGGAGATCGCCCGCCACGCGCGGGCGTTCATCCGGGACGGATGCACGATCCAGACCGGGATCGGCGGCGTGCCGAGCGTGGTCGTCACGCTGCTGGCGGAGGAAGCGGGCGGGGACTACGGCGTGCACTCGGAGATGTTCACCACCGGTCTGATGCGCCTGCACCAGGCCGGGAAGGTCACCAACCGGTGCAAGGGCATCCACGCCGGCTACTCCGTCGCGACGTTCGCCGCGGGGACCCGCGAGCTCTACGACTGGCTCGACGGGAACGAGAGCGTTCGGTTCCTGCCGGTCGACCAGGTGAACGACCCGGCAGCGGTCGCGGCGAACCGGAACATGGTCACGATCAACGGGGCGCTGCTCGTCGACCTCTACGGGCAGGTGGCGGCCGACACCATCGGGCACGCGCAGTTCTCGGGGATCGGCGGGCACGAGGACTTCGTCGCGATGTCGGGTTTCGAGCTCGAGGACCGCTCGCTCGTGTGCCTGCCGTCGGCCACGGTGGTGGAGGGCAAGCGGCTGCCGCGCATCGTGGCCGACCTCCCGCCGGGCACCACGGTGACCACGCCGCGCCACCACGTCGACGTCGTCGTCACCGAGTGGGGCGCGGCCGAGCTCGCAGGCAAGACGGTGCGTGAGCGTGCGCTCGCGCTCGCCGAGATCGCCCACCCCGACGTGCGCGAGGAGCTGCGCGCCGCCGCCCGTCAACGGTGACCCCGCGTCGCTCGCCCCCGTGAGACGGGGGATCAGCCGGTGACGAGGGCGACGGTCGAGCGGACCGCCGTGTAGGTCGCGACACCGAGCAGCAGCACCACGAACCAGGTGGTGAGCCGCCTCGGCTCCACGGTGCGCGCGAGGCGGGTGCCGACCACCACGCCCGGGACGGCCGCGATCCCGAACGCGAGGATCGCGTTCCAGGCGAGCGGCGCGCCGTCGGCGCGCTGGACCAGCGCGATCGTGGAGTTCAGCGCGATCACGAGCAGGCTGGTGCCCGCGGCGACCGGCATCTCGAAGCCCAGGGCGAGCACCAGCGCGGGCACGATCACGAACCCGCCGCCCACGCCGAACGTCCCGGTGAGGAAGCCGACGACCGTCCCCGCGCCGAGGACCTTCACCACGACGACCGGGTTCACGCGTGGTCCGTGGGTGGCGAGCGTCGCGCTCGTCGGAGCGCCGGCGGCGCTCCCGGCGACGTGGGCCGGCGTGTCCATCCCCGAGGGGGTGCCCGTGTCGCCGGTCGTGACCTCGACGGTGGCGAACGTCGCGTGCGCTCGCCGCGCCATGGCGAACGCGGCGAGCACCATCAACGCGGCGAACGCGAGGAGCAGCACGTCGGGGTCGAGCTGCTCGTTCACGCGGGTGCCCAGCACCGAGCCCGCGACCCCGGCGAGCGCGAACCCGATGCCCGCGACCACCCTCACGTGCCGGGCCCGCACCTGGGCGGGGAGTCCCGCGAGCGCGGTCGCACCGACGATCACGAGCGATGCGGTGGTGGCGCGCTGGGGCGCGAGGCCGGCGGCGTAGACGAGTGCCGGGACGGCGAGGATCGACCCGCCGCCGCCCACGGCGCCCAGCGCCACCCCGATGAGGAAGCCCAGTGGTGAGGCGAGCAGGACGCGCAACTCAGGTGCCCGGGCTCACCGGCGCGAGCGCCTCGCCGGTCGCCCGCCACGCGGCGATCCCCCCCAGGAGGTCGGAGACGTCGGCGAACCCG
>BTUT01000120.1:0-8100 GCA_045862935.1 Acidimicrobiia bacterium | reverse complement strand
GCCGAAGGGGCAGTGAGACCTGGGCCAGCGTCTGGCTGCCCGAGCGAACTCGTATGCCCTGAGAGCACCAAGTGCTCGACGCGGGTGGCGATCGTGGCCCCGTGTGTGCCCGGCGGGAGGAGAGCCGGTGGTGCTATCTCGCGGGCCGGGTGACGATCACGGCGACGGGGCTGTGGGCGAGCAGGTTGTGGGCTGCGGATCCGATGACGAGGTCGTGGAGGGTGGTGTGGCCTTGGTGCCCGACGATGATGGTGTCGGCGCGGTGCGCGTGCGCGGCGGCAACGAGCTCGGTAGCGGGGTTGCCGTGTCGTTGCTCGAAGGACCACGCGCCGGGGTAGTCGGTGAGGGTGCGTTCGAGGGTGGCGGTGATCGTGTTGGCGATCTCGTCGAGCGCTTGGTGGTGGATGGCGGTGGCCTGGGTGCTGGCGGCGAGGGTGGACTGGTCGTGGCGGACGAAGACGATCACGAGCATGTCCCGGTCGGTGTTGCCGAGTCGGGCGGCGACGCGGAGGGCTTCGTCGGCGTTGGGGGAGCCGTCGTGTCCGACGATGTAGGTGCTCATGACTCCTCGTCGGGATCGATGGGGTTGGTGGTGCGGCCGGGGGCTTGGAGGCCGGTGTAGAGGGCGGTGAGGGCGAGGAGCACGGCGCCGAGGATCAGGGCCCAGCGCATGCCGACGGCGAACCCTTCGCGGGCGGCGTCGATGATGGCGGTCGCGGCGGGGCCGGCGTGTTGGGCGACGCCGAGCGCGGTGGCGGGGGCGTCGCGGATGGGTTCGGCGATCTGGGGTGGGAGGCCGTCGGCGAAGGTGTTGATGTCGTGGCGGTAGCCGGCATTGAAGGCGCTGCCGAGGATCGCGACGCCGAGCGCGACGCCGAGCTCGCGGGCGGTGTCGTTGACGGCGGAGGCGACGCCCTGCTTGGCCGGGGGGAGGCTCGCGACGATGACGTTGGTGGCGGGGCTCATGGCGAGCGCGACGCCGGCGCCGGTGGCGAGAAGCCCGGGGAGCAGGTGCCAATAGGTCGCGTCGGCGCCGAGGGTGGCCAGGTACACGAAGGCGAGGGCGCCGATGACGAGCCCGAGGGTGGTGACGGCGCGCATGCCGCGGCGTTCGGCGGCGACCGCGGCGACGGTCGAGAGGGGGAACATCGTGAGGGCGAGGGGGAGGATCGCGACCGCGGACTTGAGTGGGCTGTAGCCGAGCTGGAGCTGGAGGAACTGCAACACGAGGAAGAAGAACCCGAACATGGCGAGGAACAGGAGTGTGAGCGCGGTGGTGCCGGTGGCGAAGCCGCGGTTGCGGAACAGCCTGGGGTCGAGGAGCGGTCGGGGGGTGTGCAGCTCCCAGAGCACGAACGCGATCGCAGCGATGGTGCCGATGACGAGTCCGCCGATCGTGAGCGGGTCGGTCCAACCTCGCGCCGGGCCCTCGATGATGCCGAGCACGAGACCGCCGATGGCGAGCGCGGAGAAGACGGTGCCGACCGGGTCGAGGTGGGCGTCGTCGGGTTGGCGGGTGTCGGGGGTCACGATCCAGGCAGCCACGAACGCGAGGACGGCGAGCACCGTGGTCGCGACGAAGATGGAGCCCCACCAGAAGAACTCGAGAAGCACGCCGGCGCCGAGCATCCCGAGGATCGCGCCTCCGCCGGCGAACGCTGCCCAGACGCCGACGGCTCGGGCGCGCTCGTCGGGCGGGAACACGCTCGTGATCGTCGCGAGGGTGCCGGGCATGATCAGCGCGGCGCCGATGCCGGCGATGGCCCGCCACGTGATGAGCGCGGTCGAGGTGTCGACCGTCGCGGCGACGATGTTCGCGACGCCGAAGAGGACGATGCCGACCAGCAACGCGCGGCGGCGTCCGTAGCGGTCGCCGAGCGCACCGCAGGGCAGGAGCAGGGCCGCGAGGACGAGGACGTACGCGTCGACGATCCATTGCTGGTCGGCTTGGGTTGCGCCGATGTCGAGGGCGATGTCGCGCAGCGCGAGGTTGAGCATCGCGACGCTGGCGACCACCAGCACCAAGGAGAGGCACATGGTCGCGAGCACGGCGTTGCGTCGGCGGGCGGTGACGGCGGCGTGGGACACGGAGCGCGTGACGGTCATGGGGCTTCCTCGGAGCGGGGGGAACGGGAATCGGGGCGTTCAGGAGTACGCGAGCATCAGTTCGAGCCCGGCATCATCGAGGTCGGTGTCACTGCGCAGCTCGCGGATGCCGACGAGTCGGCGGGAGAGGTCGCTGAGGAGACGGTCCGCGACCGCGGCGAAGAGCGGGAGCGATGTGAACAGGCTGGGCCGTGGGCGCACGAGGCGCTCGCCCCGTCGGCGGTCCCCGGGGTACACCGCGCGCTCCAGGCCGTGCGGGGCCGCGCCGGCGCGGCACCGCACGGCGTGGAGCCGCCGGTAGGGCGCGTACCGATCGTGTTCAGGGGGACCGACCTGCGTGTGCCGACCGATGCGCAGTCGGGACAGGGCCGGGACGGGATACGTCCACCATGCGGGACGCTCCGGAGGTCCGAGGGTACGGGCGCAGAGCCAGTCGAGCGCCGCGCACGCGCTGTGCACATCGAGTGGTACGACGGCGGTCTGACACCAGGTCGGTGTCGGTGTCAGGCCGCTCACGGGAGGCCGCCGAGGAAGTCGAGAACGGCGCCGGTGAAGGCGTCGTTCTCGTCGCCCGCGACCATGTGCCCCGCACCGCGCACGTCGAACGACCGGGCGCCGGGAACCTCGCGCACGAGCTCGGCGACCGCCGCTGCGTCGACGACGTCGCTGAGGCTCCCCCGCACGACGAGCAGCGGCACCGTGATCGACCGGGCGGCGTCCAGCAGGCGAGCATGGATCATCTCGGCTCGCTCGGTGATCGCGCCGCCGGTCTTGCCGGCGAGGAACCGGGTGTCCCAGTGCCACCGCCAACGTCCCGATTCCTCGTCCTGGCGCAGCACCCGGGCGAGGCGCGTGACGTCACCGTCGGATCGCGGCCTTCCCGTGTACCCGGCGATGGCGTCGGCGGCTTCCTCGAGCGAAGCGAACCCATCCGGTCGCTCGGCCATGAAGCTCAAGATGCGATCGGCACCGGACGCGTCGATCCGCGGCGTGATGTCGACGAGCACGACGGCGCGGAACAGCTGGCGGTCGTTGCGGCCCTGGGCGACGAGCGTCGCGAGTCCACCGAGGCTCGCACCGACCACGACCGGCGGGCTGTCGAGCGTGTCGAGGATCGCTTCGAGGTCATCCGCGAAGTGCTCGATCTCGTACTCGGAGTCCTCGGGCCAGTCGCTGTCGCCGTGTCCGCGGTGGTCGACGCAGAGCACGCTGAAGCCCGCCTGCGCGACGGTCGCCGCGGTGCGGTGCCAAGAGTGTCGTGTCTGTCCGGCGCCGTGGAGGAACAACACCACCGGCCCGTCCGGCGGACCGTAGCGATTCGCCGCCAGTCCGAGCCCTCCCGCACCGCGCAGGCGCACCACCTCGGCCGCGGCGGTCACGAGATCCCGATCCCGCCCAGCACCATCGCTGCGAGCTGCTCGGCCAGATCGCCGGACAGGTCACGATCGGTCACCACGTAGTGCAATCCGGCGAAGGTCACCGCGCCGTACACCGCGGCCGTCGTCACCTCCACGTCGACATCCCGGATCGACCCCTCGTCCTGACCTTCGAGCAGGACCTTCTCCACCGGACGATGGAACGCCGCCTGGACCCCTTCCGCGATCTCCGGAAGGCGGGCGATGCGACCGTTCTCCGCCAGCAGCACCCGGCACGTCGCCGGCTGCTCCCGCATCAGCTGCAACTGCGCGGCGATCACCGCGCGGAGCCGCGCCGGCGCGGGTGCGTCCCCGAGACCCTGCACCGCCTCCGCGACCGAGCGCGCCACCGCATCGAGCCAGTCGGCGAGCAGGAACTCGAGCAGCCCTTCCTTGCCCGCCAGGTAGTAGTAGATCGTCGACGACGGGACATCGGTCGCCGCGCTCAGATCGTCGATCCGGGCCGCCTCGAACCCCATTTCCGCGAAGGTGGCCGCTGCGTTGCGGAGCCGCTCTGCGATCGCCGGAGGGACGTCACGCTGCACCATGGGCACGAACCTAACAGAACTTCGGAACGAGGTTCCAAAGCCAGACTATGGTTCCCCGGCATGTACGACCCGTTCGATCCCGCGCTCCACGCCGACCCGTACCCGGCCTACGCGCGCTTGCGGGCGCTCGACGGCCCGTACCACAACGAGGAGCGGGGCTTCTGGGCTCTGTCGCGCTTCGATGACGTGCTGCGCGCGCTGCACGACCCCAAGACCTTCTGTTCGTCGCAGGGGATCACCATCGGCCCGCCACCCACCGCACTCCTGCCGATGATGATCATGATGGATCCGCCCCGGCACGACCGGCTCCGAAGGCTGGTGAGCCGGGCGTTCACGCCGCGCGCGATCGCGGCGCTCGAACCGCGGGTCCACGAGATCGCGGCCGGGCTCGCCGCAGAGCTGGCCGACCAGAGCGACGCCGACTTCGTCGCGACGTTCGCCGAACCACTTCCGACCATGGTGATCGCCGAGCTCCTCGGTGTCGATACCGAGGATCGGGCGTTCTTCAAGACGAAGTCGAATCAGCTCGTCCGTCAGAACCCGCTCGTCGAAGGGGGACGCCGCGAAAGCCTCGACGCGGCGGCGGCGCTCTACGAGTACTTCGACGCAGTGGTCGACGATCGTCGCGCTCGACCTCGCGACGACCTCGTCACCGCCCTCACCGTCGCCGAGATCGACGGGGAGCGCCTCGGTCGCGACGAGCTCCTCGGGTTCTGCTTCTTGCTGCTGGTTGCCGGCAACGAGACCACGACGAACCTCCTGGGCAACAGCGCGATCGTGCTGCACGACCACCCCGACGTCCGAGCCGGGCTCGCGGCTGCACCGGAGGGACTGCCAGACGCGGTCGAGGAGCTGTTGCGGTTCGACTCGCCCGTGCAGGGCCTCGCGCGTCGGACCACCCGCACGGTCGATGTCGACGGGACCACCATCCCGGAAGGGGACCAGGTGCTCTTGCTCTTCGGCTCCGCGAATCGTGACGACGCCGAGTTCCCCGACCCGGATCGCTTCGAACCCGACCGTCGGCCGGATCGCCATCTCGCGTTCGGGCACGGCATCCACTACTGCCTCGGCGCATCGTTGGCTCGGCTCGAGACCTGCGTCGGGCTCGGCGCAGTCCTCGCGGTCGACGCGGAGTACGAGATCGACCGCGACGGGCTCGAGTGGATCCGATCGGGGCCGATCCGCGGTCCCCAGCGCCTCCCGATCCGCGTGAAGGGACGCGCGTGACGCGGTCGGTCCTGGGCAACGACGAGCACCCGGACTTGGCGGCCCGCATCGCTGCGGCCACCGCCTTGCGTGAACTTGCGAACGCGCTCGTCGCGCACCAGGCGTCGGCCGCAGTCCTCGGCCGGATCACCGTGACCGCGGACGAGCTCACCGCCGCGGTGCGTGCGGCGCCGCGCCGTTCGCGCATCGACGAAGCCCACACCAGCCCGGCGTACGCCGAAGCGATCGCGTCGGGACGACTCGGCGACCTCCCCGACGACGGCACCACGTGTGACCTCTTCCATGACTCGCCGGTCTCGGGGTCGGCCAATCCCGCCGGAGTCGGCCTGCGTATCAGCCGCGACGGCGCCGAGGCAGTCGGGCACGTCCGGATCGGACCAGCCTTCGAAGGCGCTCCCGGCCGCGCGCACGGCGGCATCGTCGCCGCGTGCTTCGACGAGACGATGGGGGGCCTGCTCCCGATCATCGAGACGATGGCGTTCACTCGCAGCCTCACCGTCGAGTACCACGCACCATGCCCGCTCGACACCGACCTCGAGTTCCGTGCCCGGCTCCATCATCGGCACGGCCGCAAGCTGCGGATCCGAGCAGAGGCCTCGGCAATGGGGGAGGTGTTTGCGAAGAGCGACGCGCTGTTCATCGCGATCGACCTCGCCGCATTCCGCACGAAGCTCGGCGTCACCAACCCCGGCGGCGCCTGATGCTCGGGCGGATCGGACGCACCTGCTACCGATACCGATGGCTCACCGTCATCCTCTGGACGATCGCGCTGATCGGACTCGTGCTCTCGAGCCGGGCCGTCGGTGGCGAGACCGCGAGCGTCTTCTCCGTGCCCGGGACAGAATCCCAGCGGGCGTTCGATCTCCTCGCTGAGCGTTTCCCGGACCGGGCGGGTGACACCGCCGACATCGTGTTCCGCTCGTCACGCGGCGTCGACGATGCCGAGGTGCGCGCACACCTGGAACGGTTCTTCGAGCGCGTGGAGTCGGTCGATCATGTGGTCGGGGTGCGTTCGCCCTACGGACCGGCTCCTCAGCCGATCTCGGAGAACGGCAAGATCGCCTATGCCACGATCCAGTTCGACGAGCGCGCCGGACAACTCCGCCAGGACGGCGTGGTCGACGAGCTGCTCGATCTGCGGGAGCAGACCGATTCCGAGCTGGTGCAGGTCGAGCTCGGCGGGCGGGTCATCCAGTTCGCCGAGATCGAGGGGCCTGGAGGACGCGGCGAGCGCATCGGGCTCCTTGTGGCTGTCGTCGTGCTCCTCATCTCGTTCGGTTCGGTCGTCGCCATGGGCCTGCCGATCCTGAGCGCGATCTTCTCCCTCGGTGTCGCGCTGTCGTTGTTGTCGCTGAGCACGCTCGTCCTCGACCTCTCCGACTTCGCGCCCCGCCTCGCCACCCTCATCGGCCTCGGCGTGGGCATCGACTATGCGCTGCTGATCGTTACCCGCTACCGACAAGGGCTCCACGCCGGCCTCGACCCCGAACGCGCCACGACATCGGCGATGAACACGGCTGGGCGCGCCGTCATTTTCGCCGGCTTCACCGTCGTCGTGTCCCTCGGTGGCATGCTCGTCATGGGCGTTCCCATCGTGCAGACCATGGCCATCGGCGCTGCCGTCGCCGTCCTCACCGTCATGGCGGCAACGATCACCCTCATGCCCGCATTGCTCGGGTTCGCCGGCCGGGCGGTCGACCGCTTTCGCATCCCGGCGCTGCACCGCGACGAGACCGCGCATCGTGGCGGCGCATGGTTCCGCTGGAGCCGACTCGTGCAGCGCAAGCCCCTCCCGTTCGCGCTCTTGGGCCTCACCATCCTCGTCGTGCTGGCGCTCCCTATGATCTCACTTCGGCTCGGGTCCAGCGACGCCGGCGCCGACCCGACCACCAAGACCGCACGACGCGCATACGACCTCCTCTCCGCTGGTTTCGGGCCCGGATTCAACGGCCCGCTCCTGCTCGCCCTCGAGCTCCCGGCCGGCACCGAAGCGTCCGACCTCGAACCCGTCGTGTCGCGGGTCCAGCAAGTCGAGGGCGTCTTCGTCGTCGCTCCCCCAGCGCTCAACGCCGACGGAGACGCCGCAGTCGTCACCGTCATCCCGACCACGTCACCCCAAGACGTCCGCACCCTGGAGCTCATCCAGCACCTCCGCGGCGAGATCCTCCCCGATGCCACCCAGGGAACCGGAATCTCCGTCTACGTCGGTGGGATCACCGCCGTGTTCGACGATCTGGGAACCACCCTCACGGATCGGCTTCCCGTGTTCATCGCCGTCGTGCTCGGCCTCTCGTTCCTGCTGCTCATGCTCGTCTTCCGATCGATCCTCATCCCGTTGAAGGCCGTATTCGTCAACCTCCTCTCCATCGGGGCGGCCTATGGCGTCATCGTCGCCATCTTCCAGTGGGGGTGGGCCAGCGGCCTCGTGGGCATCGACAAGCCGGGCCCAATCCAGTCGTTCATCCCGATGCTGCTCTTCGCCGTGCTCTTCGGCCTCTCCATGGACTACGAGGTGTTCCTGCTCAGCCGTATCCGCGAGGAGTACCTGCGAACCGGCGACAACAGCCTCGCCGTCGCCGACGGACTCGCCGCCACTGCACGAGTGATCACGGCCGCCGCCGCGATCATGGTCGCAGTGTTCGGATCAGCGGTGTTCGGCGAAGACCGCACGACGAAGCTGTTCGGCGTCGGCCTCGCCACCGCCGTCCTCCTCGACGCCACCGTGGTCCGAACCCTGCTCGTCCCCGCACTCATGGAACTCCTCGGCGACCGCAACTGGTGGATGCCCCGATGGCTCGACCGCA
>BTUT01000119.1:0-8114 GCA_045862935.1 Acidimicrobiia bacterium | reverse complement strand
GGGACCGCCGGGGTGCACCTCCACGGCGCGACCAACAACGTGGAGTGGATCTCGGCCCGCCCGGAGATGCGCGGACGGGGCGTCGGCGCCGCACTCACCTGGGCGGCCACCCTCGCCGATCCCGACCTCCCGGCGATGCTCATCGCGAGCGATCCGGGCCGGCCGGTCTACGAGCGGATGGGCTACCTGACCCTGAGCCGGTTCACGCTCTGGTTCCGGAGCCGCTGAGCAGGGCCCGCGCGTGCAACGATGCGCGCGCGATCACCGAAGCCGAGGAAGGATCCCACCATGACCGACGTGATGCGGGGCGTACGCGTCCTGGAAGTCGCCGAGCACACCTTCGTCCCGGCCGCGTCGGCGTTGCTCGCCGACTGGGGCGCCGAGGTGATCAAGATCGAGCCGGTCGAGCGGGGCGACGCGATGCGGGGCCTCGCGTCCACCGGGCTCGCGATCGTGCCGAACAACATCCACGTGCTCATGGAGCACTCGAACCGCGGCAAGCGCAGCCTCGCCGTCGACCTCAACACGCCCGAGGGCCTCGACATCCTCTACAAGCTGGTGGCGACCGCCGACATCTTCCTCACGAACAAGCTTCCCCGGGTGCGGACGAAGCTCAAGATCGACGTCGACGACGTGCGCGCCCACAACCCGCGCATCATCTACGTGCGGGGCACGGGCCAGGGTGAGCGCGGTCCCGATCGCGACAAGGGCTCCTACGACAACCTCGCGTTCTGGTTGCGCTCGGGCACCGCGCTGGGGGTCAAGCGCCCCGAGTACGACCACGTGCCGGGTCCGCCGGGCCCGGGATTCGGCGACTCGATCGGCGCCATGACGATCGCCGGCGGGATGATGGGTGCCCTCTTCCACCGGGAGCGCACGGGTGAGGCCGCGGTCGTCGACGTCTCGTTGCTCGGCGCGGGCATGTGGGCCCAGGGTCAGGCGATCGGGTTGTCGCTCGTGATCGGGCAGGGGTGGTCCCTGCCGGGGGGCGCCATGCTGCGCAACCCGCTCGTGAGGAACTACCTCACCGCCGACGGCCGGTGGCTCGCGTTGAACTGCCTGCAGGCGTTCCACTACTGGGCACCGCTGTGCGAGATCATCGATCGACCCGACCTCGTGACCGACCCGAGGTTCGCCACCCACGAGGCGCTCCAGGAGAACGCGCCCGCCGCGGCGGCGATCCTCGACGAGGTGTTCGCCACCGCGACCGTCGACGAGTGGCGCGCCCGGTTGGAGGACTTCGTCGGCCAGTGGACGGTGGTGCAGGACACGCTGGAGGCCGCGCGGGACCCGCAGTCGGTCGCCAACGGCTACCTGCAGCCGTGCGTCACGTCCGAGGGCAACGCGTTCGAGCTCGTGGCCGCTCCCGTGCAGTTCGACGAGCAACCCGCGAAGCCCGGGCGCGCGCCCGACTTCAACGAGCACGGTGACGCCATCCTCGAGGAGCTCGGCCTCGACTGGGACACGGTGGTGGACCTCAAGGTGCGCGGCATCGTCGCCTGATCGGCCGGACCGGGGGCACGGGCATCGCCGACGTCCGCCTACGAGCCCTCGCACCGCCCGATCTCGTCGGTGTCGTACGTGCCGTCGGCGCAACGCAGGTTCGGGTTCTCGTGCGAGAAGACCCCCGCCGGGCTCTCCCACGCGGGAACCACCCACGCGTGCACCATCCACGTGGTCCGGTCCATGAACAGGCCCCCCGCCGCGGCGCACCGGTCCCGGGTCACTCCCGCGTCGACCGGGAAGAGGACGTCCGCCCCCTCGAGGCACACTCCGCTGTGACGGTGCCAGTGGTCGTTCGGGCCGGCGAACCCCTCCGGAGCGGTCGTCGCCCCACCGAGGTACATGAGCCCGACGATCCGCGACGTGGGGCTGGTCCCGTCGTAGATGAGCGCGGCCGGCCGGCTCGGATCGAACCCCCCGAGCCCCGAGAAGCCGATGTAGTGCGCGCCCGCGCCGGGACCGAACCCGCCGACGAGCCGATAGCCCGCGGCGGTCGCGTCCGTGGTGGTCGGGAAGCGCAGCGCCGTCTCCCGCGCGATCACGAGCTGCTCGGCGAGCAGCGCGCGGGTGGCGGGATCGAGGGGCTCGTCAGGTTGGGTCTCGGCCGCGACATCGAGGGCCTTCACGCCTTCGACACGCCTGCCGTCGAGACCTACGGTCTCGCTCGTCGCGGACGGCTCGGATCCGTGCCGATGACCCGCGCTCGGGCTCGATCCCACCGCGGCCGCAGCCGGATCGACGCCGTGCGCGCGATGGCTGCTCCCGGCGTGGTCGCGTGCGCTGGGAGAGGCGAGCGCGACCGTGGCGAGCGCGACCACCGTCACCGGCACGACGGAGAACCCGACGAGCGCCCAGCCGCGCCACGTCCGCCCGGCGCCAGGATGGGAGAGCCACCACGCGGCGCACGCCACCAACGCCGCTTCGATCCCAACGCACACCAGGTCCACGAGCGCCGCGTCGTGGGGCTGTCCCGGGTGCTCGCCGAACGGGAGGCCCGCGGTGCGACTGATCGCCCACGCGCCAAGCGCGACCACGTTCACGAGCATCGTCGCTCGGAGCAGCGACCGCGAGGGTGTCGTGAGCACCAGGACCGCGATGGCGACCTGCACCCACCCGGTGAGCGCGAAGCCCGCGCCCTCGACGGCCGAGCTCCCCGCGTGCGACGGCACCATGGCGAGGTGGATGACACCCGCGACACCCGAGAGCGCCGCGAGCAGGATCCGTCCCGGCGTGCTCAGCTCGAAACCCGCGCGACTGCTCCCAGCCGGTGAGCCGGCCGCGCCTCCCGGGCCGGGCGAGTCCGCCGAGCCCGCACCGGTTGACCGCGCGCGTTCCAACGTCGACGACATGCCGGACCCCCCCGGTCGAGCAGATCGGTCGCCCGAACGGTAGCTGGTCCCGACTTCAGGCGGCGACGACCGTCGCGGCGAGCGCGACGCGATGATCCTTCGTCCAGGGCGGTCCCAGCATCTCGCGCGGCGCCTTCGAGAGCCCTGGTTCGACCAGCTCGATGCGCCGGCGGTCCATCACCTCGTGGGAGACCGACGCCGTCACCACCACCGCCCAACCGAGGTGGTCGGCAATCCCCACCCGCACGGGAGTCATGCGCCACGCCTCTCGTCAGGGGATCACGATGGTCTCGCCGGGGATGGCGCCGAGCATCCGGGCGTCGGCCGGCCGGAGGAAGCCCGCGCGCCGTGCCGCCCGGGTCGCACGCTTCCACGCCGCCGCGAACCCGTGCTGGTCGCCGTAGCGGGCGACGAGCTGCTCCGGCGTGAGCGGCACGGTGGTGCCGAAGAGGCGACAGAACTGTCCGACGGGACCGGTGCCGGTGTTGCCGAGCCCACCGAGCACCGCCACGGGAGCATCCACCGCCGGCGTGCGGATGCCGCCCCGCGCGTTGCCCTGCGCGTCCGCCGCGTACTGCACCGGATCGGACGTGCTCAGCTCGAGCCGGGGCGCCCTCGGAGGCGGCGCGCCCTCGGCGACCCAGGTGTGGAGCGCGGCCACGGCCGCGCGCACCACGTAGGTCGCAGGGCCGGCGTTGATCGGCAGGGCACAGCCGAAGCCGGCGCTGGGGGTGCGCATGGCCTCGAACGCCTCGACCGCGTGCGCGAGCCCACCGTCGTCGGTGGCCCCCAATGCCAGCCCGTACTGGTCGTAATGGGCGGTGCCGGCGACCTCCCAGAGCCGGAAGCGCGCCGTGTCGGCGCGACGCGCCTGGAGCCCGCTCGTGTCGCTCTCCGTCTGGAAGACCAGCACCGGGACGTCGAGGTCGTCGCGCACGAAGGTCGGCGACGGCGCGGCCACGACCGGGAGGGGATCCTGGGTCAACGCCGCGGCACCCGCACCCCGGCTGTGCACGAGGAACCCGTCGTAGACCCCCGCGAGGGGGTGGACGGCGTCGATGTAGGTCACCAGGCGACCGGCCGACTGCGACTCACCGGCCGCGAGGACGCGCTCGGGCGAGAGTCCGCCGAACATCGTTCGCGCGTGGTCGCGGACCGCCTGGCCGGCCTGGGAGAACATGTCGTAGGAGTAGCTGTCACCGGGGTGCGACAGCGACGCGTACCGCGACCCGGAACCGCCGGGGAGCTCGGCCGACGACGCCCTCAGTGCGTTGAGCCCGACGGCCTGGGCCGTGACCCCCACCCAGGCGTAGCCACCCCGGATCAGCTCGACGTGCGCCTGCATCCACTCCGGGCTGGCATCGAGGCCTCCGGACACGTTGAGCCACTCGACGACCACCGTGCCGTTGAATTCGCGGGGGTGGATCGGCCGGTTCACGACCACCCGCGTCACGTACGGCGCGGAGGTCGATGGGGCGACGTCCCACCTCCCGTCGGCCAGGAGCGGTGCCGTCGGCGCGTATGCAGTCGCCGACCCCTGGAGGAAGTGCTCCGACTGCTCGTAGCCCACCGTCGAGAGGTCGAAGGAGGTGTGGCCCGCGATCGACGGTGCTCCCGCGACCGCGGTCACGGTCGGCGACACCGGGGCGGCCGCGGCTCCGGCGACTGGGACGACGAGCAGCAGGCTCACGCCGACGACGGTCGCGGTGAGGCGCGCCGTGAGCGTGGTTCGCGACCCCGGTGCCTGCGGCGCCGGTGCGCGCGCGCTGCGCCCGCGGCTACTGCGTGACGCGAGTCGCGTGCAGGTCGCGGAAGACCGCTGTGTTGCGGGCGAACGCCTCGACGGCTTCCGCCGCGACGCGTTCGCGCTCCTCCGGGCTCCACGGAAGGGCATCGAGGCGAGCACGGTACTCGTCCTTGAACCGCTTCGGGCTCTCGATCCCGTCGAAGCGATACGCCGCCGTGCCGAGCCCGTCGGGGAGCTCGTAGACGCGCGCGATCACGCGGCCGACGATCTGACCACCGGAGAGGTCACCGAGGTAGCGAACGTAGTGGTGCGCGACGAGGCCGCCACTCCAGTCGAAGCACGTCGCGCGCAGCCGCTCGCAGTACTCGTCGGTGGCCGGGACGAGCGAGATGTCGTCCCGCCACCCGGGACCGGCGAGGTACTCGAGATCGGCCTCCAAGGCGGGCACCCGGGAGAGCTCGGGCGCGAGCAGTGGCGCGACGTCGGGGTCGGTCGACGCGGCCACGGCCTCCTCGAGCACCGAGTACACCGCGTGGAGCTGGCGCACGAGCCGGGCGAACTCGGGTCGCGGCAGCTCACCCTCGACGAGCGCGACCGCGAACGGGGAGCCCTCGGCGCTGCGGTGGGCTTCGTCGGTGACCTCGCGCAGCTGCTGGGAGAAGGGGATCGTGGTGGTCGTCGTCACGGCGTACCTCGGCGGTTCGGATGGTGGACCCGGTCGGCTCGACTCGCCCGACCGGGGCCGCCCAAGAGTTTTCACGACAGGTTGACTATACGACAAACTGTCGAGAAGGGCGAGTCGCCTGCGCGGGCCGCTCGGGGACGTCGCGCCCACCGCCGAATGTGCGACTTAGGTGTACCTAAGTATACTGCGGCCATGGCCCGCCCCAGCACGCGCCGGCACCGCGTCGCGGGTGCCGCGTTGAGCGCGGTCCTCGTGCTCGCCGGGGCGACGGTCGCGCTCGCCGCGCCGGCGCACGCGCAGGTCACCACCACGCCTTCGCTCACGGTCTCGCAGTCCGCCGACCTCGATGGGACCGGTCAGCTGCTCGAGGTGAGCGGGTCCGGCTTCGACACGACCGAGGGGCGCGGCATCTACGTCGCGTTCTGCGTCGTGCCGCCACCCGGCCTCGCTCCGGGTCCCTGCGGAGGGCGCCCCGGGGTGCCCGGCGGCGGAGCGGCGTGGATCGCGACCGGTGACTACAGCGTCTCGAACGGCGGCGTCGCGTTCGGACCCGGCGGGACGTTCTCGGTGCAGGTGCTCGCAACGCCGATGATCGACACCCTCGACTGCCGCCGGGTGCAGTGTGCGGTGGCGACGCGCAGCGACCACCGCCGCCCGGCCGATCGCTCGCAGGACGTCCTCGTCCCCGTGTCGTTCGCGGGCACCGACGTGCGCACGTTGCCGATCGCGAGCGTCGCCGACTCCGTCGTCGGCTCCGACGACCCCCAGGTCGGCACCCGGATCGACCCGATCACGACGAAGCCCAAGCCCCGACTCCCGGTGACGGTGCGCTCGGCTGACGGGCGCGACGTGGAGGTCGACGACGTCTCTCGCATCGTCTCGTTGAACGGGTCGCTCTCGGAGATCGTCTACACCCTCGGCCTCGGTGATCGACTCGTGGGGCGCGACGTCACGACGACGTTCAAGGAGGCCAAGAAGGTGCCGATGGTCACCCGCGGCCACGACGTCTCGGCCGAGTCGGTCCTCTCGCGCCGCCCGAGCGTGGTGCTGGCCCAGACCGATTCGGGTCCCCCCGATGCGCTGCAGCAGATCCGCGACGCCGGCGTGCCGGTCGTGGTGTTCGAGGCACCGAAGTCCGTCGAGGAGATCGGTGAGCGTGAGATGGCCGTGGCCCGAGCCCTCGGCGTACCCGACGACGGGGCGAAGCTGCGAGCCCGGACGAGCAGCGAGCTGGAGCGGATCGAGCAACGGGTCCCCGAAGACGCCCAGAAGCCCCGCGTCGCGTTCCTCTACATGCGCGGCCAGGCGGGCGTGTACCTCATCGGGGGCAAGGGCTCGGGCGCCGACTCGATGATCCGAGCCGCGGGCGGCGTGGACGCCGGCTCCGCCATGGGCCTGCAGCGCGCCTTCACCCCCATCACCAGCGAGGCGCTCGCGCAAGCCGCGCCCGACGTGATCCTCATGACGACCACCGGGTTGAGGTCGGTCGGGGGGATCGAGGGCCTGGTGAAGGTCCCCGGGATCGCGCAGACGCCCGCCGCGAAGGATCGGCGGATCATCACCGAGGAGGACGGCCTGCTGTTCAGCTTCGGCTCGCGCACGCCGGTCGCCCTGCGGCGCCTCGTCACCAAGCTCCACACTTCGCCCTCGCTGTCCCGCTCGTGATCGAGGCCGGCGGGCGCGACGCGGGCTCGCTCACCCACGGACCCGCGAGCGAGCCGCCGGACGGGACGACCCCCGAGGACGCCTCCCCCGAGGACGCCTCCCCCGAGGACGTGGTCGCGGCGGACCATCCCCATGTGCGGGCCTGGGTGCTGTTCACGATCCTCGGTGTCGGCCTCGCCGTCGCGGCCGTCGTCGCGACCGCGATCGGCGCGTTCGACACGACGCCGAGCGAGGTCGTGCGGGTGATCACCCACCGCATCGGTCTCCCGGTCGGAGCCCGGCCCGAGCCGCTCGTGGACTCGGTCGTGTGGGACATCCGCATCCCGCGGGTGCTCCTCGCCATCGTCGTCGGCGGCGCCCTGGGATGCGCGGGAGCCGCGATGCAGGGCTCGTTCGCGAACCCGCTCGCGGAGCCGGGCATCATCGGCGTGTCGTCGGGTGCGGCGCTCGGCGCCGTCGCGGCGATCGTCGGTGGGTTCGTGCTGCTCGACACGTGGAGCGTGGCGGCCGCCGCGTTCGTGGGCGGCTTGATCACCGTGGCGGTGGTCTACTTCGCGTCGCGCTCCGACGGGCGGACGGAGGTGGTGACGCTCATCCTCACCGGCGTCGCGCTCAACGCGCTCGCCGGTGCCGTGATCGGGCTCATCACCTATCTCAGCAACGACGCGGAGCTGCGCAGCATCACGTTCTGGACGCTGGGGAGCGTCGCCCAGGCAACCTGGCCCAAGGTGCTCGTGGTGCTCCCGATCGCGATCGCCGGGGTCGTCGTCGCGAGCACCCAGGCCCGCAGGCTGGATCTCCTCGCGCTCGGAGAGCGGTCGGCGCGCCATCTCGGGGTCGACGTGGAGCGGCTGCGCGTACTGATGCTGTTCGTCATCGCGTTGCTCACGGCGGCGGCGGTAGCCGTGTCGGGGATCATCCTCTTCGTCGGCCTGGTCATGCCCCACATCGTGCGCATGATCGCAGGCCCCGGACACCGCGTGCTCCTCCCCGCGTCGGCGCTCGCCGGCGCGCTCGCGCTCGTGGTGGCCGACACGATCTCACGTACTGCGATCGAGCCGTCCGAGATCCCGCTCGGCGTGCTCACCGCGCTCGTGGGCGCGCCCTTCTTCCTCTGGATGCTCCGACGTACACGTGCGCGCCAGGGAGGCTGGGCATGAGGACG
>BTUT01000118.1:0-8193 GCA_045862935.1 Acidimicrobiia bacterium | reverse complement strand
GTCCTCACCCAGATCCGCGAGGGGGTCGACGCCGCGACCTGGGCCGAGGTCCAGGCCCGCACGCCGGATCTCGCCGCGCTCGTCGATCCGTCTTGACGGCTCCGTCGCCGGGTCCCGGACCTGCTCGCGACGTAGCCAGGAACGTAGCCACGCCGTGCTGGTTTCTTGCAGCGAGACAACGGCACGCGAGGGAACGGGTCGACGCTCGGGTGTGCGCGACGGACGGTCGACTCCCTGTTGACGAAGCCGAACGCGAGGTACCTCGTAGTGACCGGGACGATGACGCGATCGGGGGACGGACGCCACGAACGGTCGTGGGCCTGGCTTACAAGGAGGGGGTCGGGGGTTCGAGTCCCTCAGCGCCCACGAATGCCCAGGTCGCAGGCCACCTCCCCGAGCCCCCGCGAGGATCGAGGCGATGGTTCGAGGAGCAGGTGGCCGTTGGCTTCGTCGTGCTCGTGGTCCCGGGAGTCTCGCTCAGCGTTCAGCGCTACCCAGAACCCGCATGCTGGTCGATGTCGACCTCGATGAGCTCGATTGCACCGTCCGTGGCGAGCTGACCGACGACGGCCAACCTGGGGACGAGCATTCCCGACGCGATCAGGATGCGGTAGTCGGATCGACCGGGGATGAGTGGTGGGAGGTCGTCCCAACGGGTTGCGAACACCTCGACGAGGCGGAGGAGCTCGACGACCTGGAAGTCGTTGACGGACGGCTCGCCGTTCGGGCCGCGCTCCGAGCCGAGCTGCCGGTCGAGGTCCTCGAAGAACGACGGTGTCGTGCGAACTGTCCGGCGCTCGCCGGTCACGGCTTCGAGCTGGCCTCGGTGGAGTCGATCCGCTCTTGCACGCGCTGTCGGATTCGGGCCATGAACTCGGGGGGGACCGCACTGAGATCGGTCACCAGGCTCGCCTCGAACACTGCGTCCTGCTCCGCGGGGGAGAGGCGCTCGAGTTCCTCGGCGGTCCATACCTTGTCGGCCACGATTCGAGGGTACCCAGTCGGCGCTGGTCGTGGGGAGACCGAGGGGCGACGAGCCGGCTCGATGCACACCGCACGCGGCGAACGTAGCCAGGAACGTAGCCAGACCGCGTTCACGACCGGTCTCCCGATGCCAGGGTACGAGAGGTGACGCTCCGATGCGCGAGCGGGGTGTATGGACCCGTGATCCCCTGCTGATGGGCGCCGGAGCTCGGTACGCCGCGGTACCGGGGATCGCCGAGCGGCGTTGGTCGGACGCGACGAACGGTCGTGGGTCTGGCTTGCAAGGAGGGGGTCGGGGGTTCGAGTCCCTCAGCGCCCACTGATGCCCGTGTCGTCGGCTTGCCCGTCCGCGCATCGGCGCGTGCGCGTGGCACGGGCACCGAGGGACGTAGCAAAGCGTTCGCGACGCCGTACCGATGTGGTGTGAAGGTACTACCATACGGGCGGTGGCGAAGGAGAAGGTGACGCTGACCCTCGACGGTGGCCAGCTCGAGGAGCTCCGACGGACGGTAGGCGCACGCAGCCTCTCGGCCGCAGTGGACAGCGCCGTTGCGGCCTACCTGGCGCGCCTGCGGCACCTCGCGGCCGTGGACGACTGGCTCGCCGAGCTCGAGCGGGAGCACGGTCCCGTTCCCCGCGAGACGTTGGAGTGGGCGGCCCAGCTGGTGGAGCAGTGGGATGCTGACCGTGCGCAGCGCGCGACGCGGCACGCCGGCTGATGCTGCTCCTGGACAGCGAGGCGCTGTCAGCGATCGCCCGGGGGCCCGCTCGTCGGCGCGATCGCGTTCGCGCCCTCCTTGCCGAGATGCGTCGGCGCGAGCTGCCTGTCGGGACCGTGGCGGCAGTGCTGGCGGAGGTCGTACGCGGGCAGCCGCGCGACGCCGGCGTGTTCGCCGGCCTGCGCCGCGAGCGCGTCGAGGTTCATCCGGTGGACAGCCGCGTCGGCGTTCGTGCGGGCCAGCTGCTCGGTGCGGCACGTTCGGGCTCGGAGCATGCGGTCGACGCATTCGTCGTCGCAGTCGCCGACCTCGCTGGCGGAGCCGTCATCGCAACCGTCGATCCGAGAGACATGAACCGCTTGGCAGCCCATGCCGTCGACGTGGCGGTTGCTGACATCGGTCGGACCTGACCCGAGCCGAGGTACCGCGACGCCCGAGACGCAGCCACGAACGTCGCCTTCGGGTTCCGCTGCTCCCACGCGCTCCGAGGATCAGCGCGTGACGGGTGAGTCCTGTGTCCAGTCGAGGCGCAGGTGACGCTCGACGATCTTCCAACCGGTCGGCTCGCGCCGGTACGTGTCCTCGTACCGCACAGCCATCACGTGGTCCTCGTCTCCGGTGATGTGGTGCGCGAAGCAGTAGGTCTCGCCGGTCGCATGGTCGCCGTCGATCTCGACGCGGTGGTTCCCGACGAAGTGCACGGTGCGGTCGTAGACCGAGAGCCGCCGCGGGATCTGCGTGGCGAGGTCGGGCGCGCGCATGATGGCCGGCTCGCGATCGAGCCAGTGGACGGTGAGGGTCGCGCCGTCGACGAAGCAGGAGGCGAGCAGGTCCGGGTCGCGGCGGTCGCAGCCCAGGGCGTAGGCCTCCACGAGGTACCGGAGGTCGACGCGGTCCGCGGTGAGGTCGCTCATGGGCGCAATCTATTGGGTCATCGGGCACCGCCCGGGGCCGACGCGTGCGCGGGGTCGCCCTGCGAGTCCGACCGGACCTCGTGGTCGGTACCGTGGCCGGGGTGCGTTGCCGAGGTCGGTTCACCCCGCGGGCCGGGCCGCCCGCCGGCCTCGTGGCCACCCTCGTGGTGGCCGTCCTGGTCGCCGGGTTGGCCCCGGGGCTCCCCACCGTGGCCGGTGGAGAGACCGCGGCGGGTGCGGCGGGGAGCGAGACCGCGGCCGGTGCGGCGGGGAGCGCGGCCGCGACGGGTGCGACGGGTGCGACGGGTGCGGCGAGCTGCCCCGCCACCAGGTCGGCGAAGCCACCAGCGGGACCGTCCGAGCAGGCGGTCGTCGGGCAGGAGGCTCGGGGCACCACGCCGGAGGTCGAGGTCGTCCGCTTCCCCCGTCCCGACACCCCGGGCAGGCCCTGGTCGCACTGGGGGCAGGGGCTGGTCCTCGGCGATGGCCGCGTGCTCGCGGCGATGGGCAACCACCTCGGCGAGGCCGGCAATGCGTACCTGTTCGTGTACGACCCGTCCACCCGCGCCCTCACCCGGTTCGCCGACGTTCGATCGGTGGTGGGCGGCGACCTCGACTGGGGCTTCGGCAAGATCCACGGCCAGATCGTCCCGGGCAGCTGCGGCGATGCCTACTTCGCGACGTACTGGGGCACGCGCACGGGACTCGCGTACTCGCCGAAGAACCGCGGTGACGTGTTGGCGCGGATCGACCCGAGTGATCTCGGCGTCGAGTCGCTCGGAGCGGTGGCACCTGAACGGGGGATCCCGTCGTTGGCCGCGGCGCCCGGTGAGCACCTGATCTACGGCGAGGCGGTCGACCCGTTCCCCGCCACACCGCTCGGTCGGGACCAGGGCACCTTCTTCGCGTACGACACCGAGCGGCGCGCGGTCGCGTTCCGCTCCGACGATCCCCGGCACGCCGGGTTCCGCAACATCCTCGTGGACGCCGCCGGTGCCGCCTACGTCGCAGCGGACGGCGGTCGTCTGCTGCAGTACCGGCCGGGCGACACCGAGCTGCGCGAGCACCCCCAGCGCCTCCCCGGCGGCGGCATGTTGCGCGCGAGCACGGCACCCACGCGCGACGGGACCGTGTTCGGCGTCACGCAGGATCCGGACCAGCTGTTCGCGATGCGAGGCGACGGCCGCATCGAATCCCTCGGGACCGCGACCGGGTACACCGCGTCGTTGGCGGCGGAGCCCGACGGCTCCCGCTTCTACTACGTGCCGGGTGCCCACGGTGATGCGCCCGAGCTCGGGTCGCTGGTGATCGCGGTCGACGGCCGCACCGGAGAGCAGACGACGATCGTGCGTCTCGCCGAGAGCGTGCGTCAGGCCGCGCACCTCGAAGCGGGTGGGTCCTACAGCGTGGTGCTCGACCCCGCTCGTCGGCTGCTCTACGTCACGCTGAACGCGGGGGCCACGTCCTCCGACCCTTGGGGAGAGGTGGTGCTCGCGATCGTGCACCTCCCCGCATCGCCCGGCGGTGGAGCGGCGAACGACGCCGGGACGCCGACGAAGCCGGGTCGGACCTCGGGCACCGGCACGGCGGCGTGTACGGCGTCCACCAACGAGCCGGAGTCCGCCGGGAGCACGAAGCGACGCCGCGCGAAGCGCGCGCTCACGACGGTCTATCGCGGGCCGGTGACCGGTGACGTCGGCGCGCTGCGCTTCGACGATGCCACGGATGCCTGGGGAGCGGCGGCACCGCTCACCGGGATGCGGGGGCACGCGGTCGCCGCCGCCGACGTGAACGCCGACGGCTGGACCGACGTGTTCGTGGGCACGTTCGCCGATCGTCCGGTCGCCGAGTACCGCGTCCGGGGCGCCACCGGTCCGGCGCCCGACCGGCTGTTGCTCGGCGGGCCCGACGGGTTCCGTGTCGACAGCACCTTCCCCGGCGTGCAGGCGCGCACGAGTGGGGCCACGTTCGGCGACCTCGACGGCGACGGCGATCCCGACCTCGTCATCGCCCGCAACGTGCGCAACATCGAACGAGGCCGCGCGCCCACCGAGGTGCTGCGCAACGACGGCGGGCGCTTCACGAGCGTGACGTCGTTCAGCGCACCGGCCGGCGCCCGGTCCGTGGGGCTCGTCGACTTCGACGCCGACGGGCGTCTCGACCTGTTCGTGACCGAGGACCGCTTCACCGGAGGATCGTCGGTGCTGTGGCGCAACCGGGGAGACTTCCGCTTCGAGGACGCGACCCAGGCGGCGGGGATCGGGCGCGGGGTCGTGGGCATGGGTGTCGGCACCGCGGATCTCGACGCCGACGGTGATCCCGACCTGTTCGTCGGCGGTTCCAACCGGCTGTTCCTGAACCAGGGCGACGGGCGGTTCGCGGAGTCTCGGGCTGCACCTCCGCGGTGGGTGACCTACGGCGACGAGGACGACCCGGCCGGGGTGGCCCAGGGCGACGTCAACGGCGACGGTCGACCCGACATCGTGGTGGGCCAGCACTACAACAGCACCCTCGACGCCGGGCGGCGGGTTCCGGTGCGGCTCTACCTCAACGAGCCGGACGGCGCCGGCGGGATCCGGCTGCGCGACGTGACCGACCGCGCGGGCCTCGTGGGGCTGCCCACGAAGTCACCGCACGTCGACATCGTGGATCTCGACTCGGACGGGCGACCCGACGTCCTCACGACCGCGGCGGGTGCCGACGGACGGCCCATCGTGTTCCGGAACACCGGCGGTGACGGCGAGGTGAGGTTCGAGGCGTCGTCGGCTCCGGGACCGGCCCAGTACTGGGTCACCAGCGCGGTGCTCGACGCGGATCACGACGGTCGCCTCGACGTCGTTGCGGTGGAGTGGGAGCCGAGCGCACCGACACGCTTCTTCCGCAGCACCGGCAACGTGGGCCACTGGCTGGCGGTGGATGCCCCGGTCGGATCGGTCGTCGAGGTGCGGGAACGCGGCGCGGCCGGAGCGCAGGCGTCGCTGCTCGGGACCGTGATCGTGGGCTCGTCCACGGGCTACGGCGCGAGCCCGTCGGCGACGGCGTGGTTCGGCCTGGGAGATCGGAGCCGGGTGGTGGTCGCGGTGTCGCGCCCGGGCGTCGCACGCGTGCAGCGGCGCAACGTGCGCGCCGATCGTGCGCTCGCCTGCCGGGCCTGACCGCGCCGCGCTCAGCGCGCACCGCGGACGGGGTGACCCGGCGGGCCTGGGTGGATCGTGCCGGAGTCGCCGCTGCGCCGCACCTCGGCGGTAGCCTCACGGGCGCATGCGGTACCGGTTCAACACCCCCCGGTTCGTCGACGAGACGATCGACGGGGAGGCCCTCATCATGGACATGGTGAAGGGCAGCTACTACAGCTGCGACGGCGCGTCTGCGGTGGCGTGGAACGCCCTGCGCGGGGGCGAGGAGGTCGAAGCGGTGGTGGCGCTCCTCGCGGATCGCTACGGGATCCCGCCGGAGCGGGCGGCGCAGGACCTCGCCGGCTTCGTCGACCAGCTCGTGGCGGGCGAGCTGCTCGTCGTGCTCGGCGACGGCGACGCGCGGCCCGGGCCTCCCGAGCCTCCCGGGCTCGGGGCTTCCGGGAGCGACCCCGGTGGGCGCGAGTACGTCGGGCTCGCGCTCGAGTGCCACACCGATCTCGCGGACATCATCCTGCTCGACCCGGTGCACGACGTCACCGACGCCGGCTGGCCGCACGCTCGGGACGCGAACTCCGGGGGATGACGGGTCCCGTCGTCTCGGTGATCGTGCCCGTGTTCAACGGGGCGCGATTCCTCGGCGAGTGCGTCGCGAGCCTGCTCGCCCAGGACTGGCCGGCGCTCGACGTCGTGGTCGTCGACGACGGATCCACCGACGACTCGGCCGCGATCGCGGAGGGCTTCCCCGGGGTGCGCGTGGTGCGCCGAGCGCACGAGGGGCTCGGGGCGACCCGGAACGCGGGCATCGACGCCGCCGCGGGTGACCTCGTCGGCTTCTGCGACTCCGACGACCTCTGGAAGCCGAACAAGGCGAGCGTCCAGGCGGCCTACCTCGATGCGCACCCCGAGGTCGATCTCGCGCTGTGCCGGATGGAGACGCGCTTCGAGGCCGGGGTCGAGCAACCCGCCTGGATGCACCGCGACCAGGTGTACGGCGACTTCGACGGCGTGTCGGCGACGTCGGCGCTGTTCCGGCCGGCCGTGTTCGAGGCGCTTCGGTACCGCACGGACATGGACAACGGCACGGACTTCAACCTCCTCGTGCGGGCCCGGGCCTCAGGTTTCGTGAGCGTGGTGCTCGACGAGGTGCTGCTGGTGCGGCGCATCCACGACCGCAACATGATGCACCGCCTCGGTCCGGCCCGGGCGGAGATGTTCCAGACCGTCCGGGAGCACCTGCGGAGTCACAGGTGACCGCGCCGCACGTCGCGGTGGCGATCACCGCGTGGGACGCCGAGCGGTTCGTGGCGGACGCCATCCGGTCCGCGCTCGACCAGACCGTGCCGCCAAGCGCGGTGGTCGTAGTGGACGACGGATCGACCGATGCCACGGCCCGGATCGCAGGCGGGATCGACGAGCGCGTCCGCGTGATCTCGTGCCCGCATCGGGGCATCGGGGTCAGTCGCAACGCCGCGCTCGCGGCGATCGCCGATGGGTCGGCGCCGGACTTCGTCGCGTTCCTCGACGCCGACGACCTCTGGCTGCCTCGCAAGCTCGAGCTCCAGCTCGACGCGTTCGCGCGCGAGCCCCAGCTCGACGCGGCGTTCTGCCTCGTGGACGAGTTCGACGACTTCGGGGAGCAACCCGCGGTGGCGACGCGGGCTCCCCGCACCGGGCAGCCCGCGATCATCACGAGCGCGGTGCTCGTTCGATCCGCGCTGCTGGGACGGGTGGGTCCGTTCCCGACGGGTGCGGTGGGCGACTGGGTCGACTGGTGGGCCCGCGCCCGAGGTCTCGGTGCGCGAGAGCACGTCGTCGGGGAGGTGCTCGTGCGGCGCCGGATCCACGGCCGGAACAACTCGGCGTTGCGCTCCGACGGCGGCCGGACGTTCCTGGGCGCCGCCCGCCGGCACCTGCACGCCCGACGCGCGCAGTCGGGGCCGGGTGACGGCAAGTGAAGATCCCCGCGACGAGAACCGGGCCATGACCCCGCCGTCGCTGGTGAGCGTGATCATCCCCACCTACGACCGCGCCGAGCTCGTCGTCGACGCAGTGGAGAGCGTGCTCGCCCAGACCTACCCGGCATTCGAGTGCCTCGTCGTCGACGACGGCTCGACCGACGCCACCCTGGAGGTGCTCGAGGAGCAGTTCGGGGAGGAGGCGCGCGTCCGCGTGGTCGCGGGCGGGCACGCGGGGGTGTCGGCGGCGCGCAACCGGGGCCTGGCCGTGGCGAACGGAGAGCTCGTCACGTTCCTCGACAGCGACGACCTGATGGTCCCGAACCGTCTCGCGCGCCAGCTCGAGCGTCTGGAGGATCCGACGATCGACGCCGTGCTGGGCCGGGCGGAGCAGGCGTCGGTGGGCGGCGCGCCGTACCCGGACTGGATGCTCCTCCTGCCGAGGGATCTCTGGCCGGGGTACTACCAGATGAGCATCCTCCCG
>BTUT01000117.1:0-8203 GCA_045862935.1 Acidimicrobiia bacterium | reverse complement strand
GAGGTCGCGGTGGTGGGCGTGCCCGACCCGCGCTGGGGTGAGAACGTCTGCGCGGTCGTCGTGGCCCGACCCGGCTTCGTGCTCGACACCGACGAACTCGTCCGCGCCGCGCGCGAGCGACTCGCCGGGTTCAAGGTCCCGCGCCACGTCGTGCTCACCGACGCGCTCCCCGAGAACGCGACCGGCAAGATCGTGAAGGCCGACCTCCGCGACTGGCTCCGCTCGCGTCCCGACCTGGTCGGTGAGCGCCGGAGGGCCACTCCGCCCGACGGCGGGCAGTCGAAGGTTCCACCCCCGAGTTCGCCCCAGGACCCACGAGCGAAGGAGCAGCGATGACCGACGACGCCACCGTCGTGGTGGTCCCCAACCCGGAGGCGCACCGCTTCGAGATCCACGTCGGTGGTGAGCACGCCGGCCACTTGGAGTACGCCCGCAAGGGTGAACTCGTGATCTTCACGCACACCGAGATCGACCCCGCGTACGGGGGCCGGGGGCTCGGCTCGATCCTCGCGCGGGGTGCACTCGACGCCGTGCGCGCCGCGGGCGACCCGATGGTGCCCCTGTGCCCGTTCATCGAGGGGTACGTGGAGAAGCACCCGGAGTACGAGGACCTCGTCGACCACGAGTGCCTCGCGTACCTCGAGCAGCGGCGCCGTGCACCGCGCGCGCACGCCGACTGACCGAGCAGGCCGACTCCCGGCTCACCCGATCGGCTGAAGCGCGGGATCCCGTGACGCCGATGTCATCGGATCGCGACCTCCTCATCGGTCACGTCTTCCGGTCGGGTGCCCGCGCGGCTCCCGACCGCGTGGCCGCCGCGCTGGGCGATCGCTCCCTCACGTTCGCCGAGGTGGACCGGGCAGCCAACGACCACGCGGCAGCCCTCGCGGGGCTCGGTGTGGGCCACCACGACCGGGTGGTCCTGTGGAGCCACACCGACCTCGACGCGGTCCCCGTGTTCGCGGCCCTGGCGAGGCTCGGGGCCGTGTTCGCGCCGGCGAACGCGCTGCTCGGCGTCGACGAGGCGACCGAGATGGCGTCGCTCGCCCGCCCCAGGCTCCTGATCGTCGACGCCGCCCACGCCGCCGCCGGCGAGCAGGTCGCCGAACGCCTCGGGATCCCGGTGCGACGCCTCGGGGCGGTCGTGGAGGACGGAGCGCCGCCGGCCCCCGATCCCGTGGTGCCCGACCTGGGTGAGGGCGACCCCCACGTCGTGTTCTTCACCAGCGGCACATCGGGGCGATCGAAGGGTGTGGTGCTCTCGCACCGGGTGAACTTCCTCCGGTCCCATCCCGGTGCGCAGCTCGAGCCCCGGGGCGCGACGGTGTGCATGTACCCCCTGTTCCACATGGGTGCCTGGACGATCGCGCTCCAGGCCTGGCAGGCGCAGTCGACCGTCGTGTTCGTGGAGCACGCCGAGGCAGCAACCATCTGCGACGCGATCGCGCGATGGTCGGCCACGCACTTCAACGCGATCCCCGCGGTGTGGCGGCGGATCATCGACCACGTGGAAGAGCACCCGGAGGTCGCCGAGGGGCTCCGCTCCCTGCGGATCGTCGACTCCGGGACCTCGGCGACCCCGCCCGACCTCCTCGCCGACATCGCCGCGCTCGTGCCGGGCGCGACGCGACGCGTGTTCTACGGCTCGACCGAGGCCGGTGCGGTGTGCCTGCTCCGCGACGAGGCGATGGACGCCCACCCCGGGTCCTGTGGCCTGCCGCAGCACTCGGTCGAGGTGCGCTGCGACCCGGAGACCGGTGAGCTGCAGGTTCGGGGACCCCTGCTCTTCGACGGCTACTTCGACGACCCCGCCGCGAGCGCCGAGGCGCGCACCCCGGACGGGTGGCTGCGCACCGGGGACGTGGCGTCGATCGACGACGGCTTCGTGACCATCGTCGGGCGCGTGAAGGACGTGATCCGCACCGGCGGGGAGGCGGTCGCCCCCAACGAGGTCGAGGGCGCGCTGGTGGACCATCCTGCGCTCCTCGACGTCGCGGTGGTCGGCATCCCCGACCCGGTGTGGGGTGAGACGGTGTGCGCCGCGGTGGTCGTGCGGCCGGGCGCGTCCTCGCCCACGCTCGACGACCTGCGCGCCCACGCACGCGACCGGCTCGCCCGCTTCAAGCTGCCCCGCCGGGTCGAGGTCGTCCCCGAGATCCCGCGGACCGCGGCGACCCGCCAGGTGCTGCGGCGCCTCCTCGTCGAGGAGATCACGAGCCGTGCTGCCCAGGACTCGGTGGGGTGAGCACCGCGGTGGGCCGGCGACGCCGAGGGCCACGGCCGCATATCGTTGGCTCGCGCGTGGTCCGGGTACGAAGGGGGCCGACATGACCATGACCGACACGTCGAACAGGACGACCACCGGGGCTGCCGCGACCGGCACCGAGCTGGAGGGGAGCGACCGGTACCTCGTGATCTCGGCCGATGGGCACGCGGGCGCTGACCTCCTCGACTACAAGCCGTATCTCCCCGCCGCGTTGCACGGCGAGTTCGACGCGTGGGCCGCCGCGTACGAGAACCCCTTCGCGGACCTCCTGGCCCCGACCGCCTACCGGAACTGGGACAGCGACCGGCGCCTCGCCGAGCACGACGCCGACGGGGTCGTCGCCGAGGTCCTCTACCCCAACACGGTTCCGCCCTTCTTCGAGCACGGCAACCTCCTCGCGCGTCCGCCGAGTGAAGCCGACTACGACCGGCGCTGGGCTGGGCTCCAGGCGCACAACCGCTGGGTCGTCGACTTCTGCGGGCAGGCACCCGACCGGCGTGCGGGGATCATCCAGATCTTCCTGAACCGCCTCGACGACGCCCTGGCGGAGATCCGCGCGCTCCACGACCAGATGCGCGTGTGCGGCGGGGTCCTCCTCCCGTCGGTGCCCCCGAACTCGGGGCTGCGCGAGCTGTGGGACCCGTTCTACGAGCCGCTCTGGGGGCTCTGCGAGGAGCTCGACCTCCCGGTGAACGTGCACTCGGGCAACGGCCTGCCCGAGTACGGCGACCTCGAGGCGGCCCGGGCGATCATGCTCATCGAGATCCCGTGGTTCTCGCACCGACCGCTGTGGCACCTGATGTTCGGCGGGGTCTTCGACCGCCACCCGGCGTTGCGGATCACCCAGACCGAGCAGGGCGTGGCGTGGATCCCGCGTGGCCTCGACACCCTCGACTGGTTCTACAAGCGGATGACCACCGGCGGTGCGGCCGAGGCAGTGTTCTTCGGTGCGGTCGCGGCGAGCATGTCGATGCTGCCGAGCGAGTACTACCGCAAGCACGTGTGGGTCGGGGCGAGCTTCCTGCGGCCGAGTGAGGCGCCGCTGATCCCCGACATCGGTGTCGACCGGATCATGTGGGGTCACGACTACCCGCACAGCGAAGGCACCTACCCCTACTCGACGGAGGGCCTGCGCGCCGCGTTCGCGGGGCTCCCGTCCGCCGATGTGGCGCGGATGGTCGGGCTGAACGCCGCGGAGGTCTACGGTTTCGACGTCGCGGCGCTGCGACCGATCGCCGATCGCATCGGCCCCACCGTCGACGCCGTGGCCGAGCCCCTCGACCCGGCCGACTACCCAACCGATTCCACCTGCAACGCGTTCGAGCGCGAGCCTGCACTGAAAGCCTGGTAGCCGATGTTCACCATGCGTTTCGACCTCCGCGTCCCGGGCAAGTCCCCCGCGGAGATCGCCGACCAGTACGCCGCGGCCGTCGAGATGGCGGAGTGGGCCGAGGACAAGGGCTGTGTGGCGGTGGTGGTGTCGGAGCACCACGCTTCCCCCGACGGGTACCTGCCGGCGCCGCTGGTCCTCGCCACCGCGATGGCGGCCCGCACGAAGACCCTGCCGATCGCGGTGGGGGCGGCGCTCCTGCCGCTCTACGACCCCGTACGGCTCGCCGAGGAGATGGTCGTCCTCGACCACCTGAGCCGCGGGCGGGTCTCCTACGTGTTCGGGATCGGCTACCGCCCCGACGAGTACGCCCTCTACGACCTCCCCTACGAGGAGCGCGGGAAGCTCGCCGACGCCAAGCTCGATCGCATCCTCGACGTGCTCGGTCGCGCGGCGGGCGACGATCCGGTGCGCATCACGCCGGGGCCCTACACCGACGGTGGCCCGGCGATCTCGTGGGGGGGCGCCTCCCTGGCCGCGGCCCGGCGGGCGGGCAGCCGGGGGCTCTCGCTCTTCGCGTCGGGGGTCGCGCCCGGGATCGAGGAGGCCTACGCGGACGCCGCCCGGGCTGCGGGTCGCGAGCCCGGGCAGTGCACGATCCCCCAGCCGTTCGCGCCGATGACCGTGTTCGTGAACGACGACCAGGACACGGCGTGGTCCGAGGTCGGTCCGTACCTCATGAACGACGTGCTGTCGTACGCCGAGTGGAACGAGGGCTCGCGCAACGTGGCCAGCCTCTCGTACTCGAAGACCGCCGAGGACCTGCGGGAGGAGCGCGGCGCGCATCGCATCTTCACGGTCGACGAAGCCGTCGACCACGTGCGCACGGCCTTCGTGCTCCCGCTGCACCCGCTCTGTGGCGGGGTCCCGCCGGACCTCGCCTGGCCCTACCTCGAGCGGGTGGTCGACGAGGTGATGCCACGCGTCACGAGCTGACGGGCCAGCCGATCTCGCTCGTCGCCTTCCCGGTGGCGAGCGCTTCCTCGGCCACTTCGATGCGGCCCTCGGCCGCCGCCGCGCGAAAGGCCTCGAAGTCCGTCTGGTTCTGGTCGGCGTAGTCCTGGGCGAACGCGGCGAGCGCGCGGTCGAACCTGTCGCTCGCCCCGAGGTAGGCGGCCAGGGCCACGGCGTCACCCGACCGGGCATGCCCGCGAGCGAGGGTCCAGGCGCAGAGCTCGGCGTAGCTGCGCACGCCCTCGGGCGTGAGCGCCGCGAGGTTCGCCGAGTACTTCCAGTCCCGGAGCTGGCGGACGTAGTAGTCGTTGCCGAACGGGCCCGAGCACCAGCCGAGGAAGATGTCGCTCACCGCCTGGGCGAGGCGCTGGCCCTCCACCACGCGCCGGCCGTGGTGGTCGTAGCGGCTCGGCGCGGTGTACTCCTCGTACACCGACGCGGTCGCTTCCTTGATCTGGAGGAACAGTGCGTCACCCCGGTCGTGGCCTTAGAGCAGCAAGTTAAGGCAGCGGGTCCCCACGCGGCCCACGCCCACGACCTTGATGCCGAGGTCGAGCGGCCGGAAGCGCTCGAGCACCGAGCGGCGGTCGTCGCGCAGGGTGGCCTTGTACTCCTCGAACGCGTGCACGACCCCGTCGCGCAAGCGGTCGTGCTCCATCCCGGTGGCGAGGTCGCGCATCGACAGCAGCAGCGGGGGGGCGTGGCGGATGCGCAGCGCGCCGTCGACCTCCTCGCTGAACTTGTGCACGGCCTGGAGGTGGTCGTGGCTGTGGGCGGAGGCGATCGCCCGGTCGAGCGCGAGACGGCCCTGCTTGTCGAGCCGGCGGTACTCCTGGCGCTCGAGGGATTCGTACGACAGGTACCGATACCAGAGCTCGAGCACGGGCAGGCGAGCGAACTCGGCGATCGCCTTGCGGTACGCCGCGACGCACGAAGTCGTCATCGCGACGACCTCGCGCTTCGGGAAGCCCCGGTCGCGCCCGAGCACGGCGACGCTCGCCGCGAGCCGCTTCACGTCCCACTCGAACGGTCCGGGGAGCGTCTCGTCGAAGTCGTTCGCGTCGAACACGAGCTGACGCTCCGGGGAGGCGTAGGTGCCGAAGTTGGCGAGGTGCGCGTCGCCCGCGAGCTGAACGTGGAGTCCGGTGGACGTCGAGCTCCCGAGGTCGGCAGCCATCACGGCGGCGGCCCCGCGGAAGAACGCGAACGGGGACTGGAGCATGCGGGCATGGCGGACGGGGACGAGCCATTCGAGCCGGTGGTGGTTCTGGGCGTCGACGAGGTCGACCGGATCCCGGCGTGTCGCGGGTGGATCCCAGGTTGCGAGCGCGGAGCGCGCCACGGCGGCGCGTGCCGCCCGGCCGGCGGCGACGCGAGCGTCGACCGAGTGCCGCGTGGTGAGCCCGTGCAGGGCGCGCGGGCCGGCGCGGTCGTCGGGGTCACGAGGCTGCATCGCGGCGCATGTTCACACGTCGCCGCGCGAGGCGTCCAACCACCAGCCGGCGGCGCTCGGGCTCCCGCCCCGAGGCCCCGCGGCTGTGGCGCGTGCACCGGTCGCGAGCGTTCGCCAGAATGCGCAGGTGATCGACATCCCCAGGATCATCTCGCTCGACGACCACGTGATCGAACCCGCGCACCTCTGGGAGCGCTGGCTCCCAGCCCGGCTGCGCGAGCGCGGCCCGCACGTGGTGCGCGACTCGTACTCGATCGAATGGGTCCAGGGGAACCAGATCCCCCGCAAGGGAGGAGACGGTCCGGAGACCGATTGGTGGGTCTACGAGGACTTCGCGTGGTGCCACCAGATGCTGAACGCGTGTGCGGGCTACGCCGAGGACGAATGGTGGATGGGCCCCATCGGGTTCGACCAGATGCGCGTGGGTCTGTACGAACCCGCGGCGCGCGTGGCGGACATGGAGGTCAACCACGTGGCGGCGTCGTTGTGCTTCCCGACGTACCCCCGGTTCTGCGGCCAGCTGTTCGCCGAGCGTCACGACAAGGATCTCGCGCTCGCCTGCGTCCGCGCGTACAACGACTGGATGGTCGAGGAGTGGGCGGGCGACTCCGGGGGCCGGCTCATCCCGCTCGCCATCGTGCCCCTGTGGGACGCGGAGCTGGCCGCGGCCGAGGTTCGGCGCAACGCGCAGCGCGGCGTGCGGGCCGTGGCGTTCTCCGAGCTGCCGGGCAAGCTCGGCCTGCCCACGATCCACGACCCGTCGGGCTACTGGGAGCCCTTCTTCGCCGCGTGCGCCGAGACGGCGACGGTGATCTTCATGCACATCGGCTCTGGATCGCACTGGATCACGTCGTCCGACGACGCCCCGCCGGCGGTGACCGCGAACCTCGTGTTCCTCACGTCGGCGATGGCGCTCACCGACTGGCTGTTCTCGGGTGTGCTCGCCCGGCATCCGGACCTGCGGGTGTGCTTCGCCGAGGGGCAGATCGGGTGGATCCCCTACGTGGTCGAGCGCGCGGACACGTTGTGGAGCAAGGCGGTGTGGTCGACGGACGGCAACCGTCTCCCCGAGCCGCCCAGCCGGTACCTCCGGCAGGTGTACGGATGCTTCTTCGACGACCTGGCCGGCCTGGACATGCGCGACCGGATCGGCGTCGACCGGATCGTGTTCGAGACCGACTACCCGCACCAGGACTCCACCTGGCCCCGCACCCGGGACGCCGTCGCGGCGTTCGCCGGCCGGCTCGATCCCTCCGAGCTGGAGAGCATCCTGCGCGGGAACGCGATCGAGCTGCTCGGGCTGTCGCCGGAGCTCTGAGGTCCGGCGAGGAGTGGGCGACGAGCCGCCGGAGTCCGCGTGGCGGGTGCACCCCGAGTGCGCGAGCGGTGAGCGGTCGGCGCGTCGCGGTCGATCCGCGATCGATCAGCGGTCGATCCGCGGTCGATCAGCGGCCGGTCCAGTGTGGGGCACGCTTCTCGACGAAGGCCCGGGCGCCCTCCTGCGCATCCGCGCTCGTCATCGCGGTCTCCACGGCGGCGTCGATGCGGCGCCAGGTGTCCGCGGCGATGGCGTCCTCCTCGGCGTAGGCCAGCTCTCGGGTGAGCCGCACCGCGAGGGGGCCGTTGCGGGCGATCTGGTGCGCGAGCCCGAGGGCCTCGTCGAGCGCGCCGCCGCGGGGCACGACCCGGTTCACGAGGCCGAGCTCGTGGGCGCGGCGCGCCGTGATGCGCGATCCGACGATGCCCAGCTCGAGGACCAACGCCATCGGGATCCGGCGCGGGAGGATGCTGACCCCCGCTCCGGCGACGAGGCCCCGCGCCGCCTCGGGAAGCCCGAACTCGGCGTGCTCGGCCGCGACCACGAGGTCGCAGCGCAGGAGCACCTCGAACCCGCCCGCGATCACGTGGCCGTTCGCTGCCGCGACCAGCGGTTTCGGATAGCGCTCCCGGAAGAGCCGCCGGAAGCCACCGGTCACCTCGTCGGACACCTCGATGCCCTCGGTGGCGAAGGCGCGCAGGTCGAGACCGGCACAGAAGGCGCGGTCGCCGGCGCCGGTGAGCACGACCGCGGCAACGCGGTCGTCGGACGCGGCTGCGTCGAGCGCGTCTCCCAGACCCTGGAGGACCGCGAGGTTCAAGG
>BTUT01000116.1:4887-8251 GCA_045862935.1 Acidimicrobiia bacterium | reverse complement strand
TGAGCCTGGGTCGCTTCCAGGACACCGCCGACGTCGACCGGGCCGCGTGCGCACGCCACGGGGTGGAGGTGGTGCGCCGCCCGACGGGAGGGCGCGCGCTGCTCCACGGTGGTGACCTCACCTACGCGGTCGCGATGGCGCTCCCGGAGGGCGCGTCGGGCTCCGTCGACGGGGTCTACGAGCTGGTGGCCGCGGCCCTCGTCGCCGGACTCGGGCACCTGGGGGTACGCGCGGAGATCGCGCGGCACGACGGCCATCCCGGGGGTGCGGCGTGCATGGCGAGCCAGCGGGGGGCCGACCTGCGGGTGGGGGAGCGCAAGCTGTGCGGGTCGGCGCAGGTGCGCCGGGGCAAGGCGGTGCTCCAGCACGGGTCCGTCCTCCTGGAGCGACTCACCTTCGACGAGACGGATCTGCTCCACGGGGAGCTCGATCGGGAAGTCCTGCGGAGGACGACCGTGACGCTCGCCGAGCTCGGCGTGCCCGCCCACGCGCGAACCGTCATGGTGAACCTCACCCGCGGCTTCAGGGAGGCTCTCGACGTCGACCTCATCTCCACCTCGTCGCCGTCGGGGTGACACCGGGGTGGGAGCATCGTTGCCGCACCCGCGGGGCGTCGGTAGCCTCGTCCACGATGCGGTGCAGGCGTTGTGGCCACGTGAACGACGCGGGAGCGAACTACTGCTCCTCGTGCGGGACCCCGCTGGGCGGCGACGACGACGAGACCACGCTCAACCTGGCCGCGCTCGAGGACCGTCAGACCATCGAGGAGGAGTACGGGGAGCTGCTCGAGCAGGTCCCCGCCGGGATGGCGCTGCTCGTGGTCCGCCGTGGGCCGAACCAGGGATCGTCCTTCATCCTCGACCGGACGGTCACCACCCTCGGACGCCACCCCGATTCGGACATCTTCCTCGATGACGTGACCGTCTCCCGGCGCCACGCGGAGATCACCCGCAGCGATCGGGGCTACGAGATCCGCGACGCGGGCTCGCTCAACGGCACCTACGTCGACCACGAGCGGGTGGAGCTCGCGGCGCTGCGCGACCTCAACGAGCTGCAGATCGGGCGATTCGTGTTGACCTTCGTGCTCGGTTCCGGGCCGGAGGACCTCCAGCTGGGGGAGCGGGAACCATGAGCACGCGCCGGAGGCCGAGCGGGAGGGACGCGGGGTCGAGCCGGAGTGGAGGGTCGGGCGGTGGCGCAGGCCGCACCGGGGCCCGGAACGAGCCGGGCGCCGAGCCCGGCGGTGAGCACCTCTCGATCGGCGAGGTGCTCGCGCAGCTCCAGGCCGAGTTCCCCGACGTGACGATCTCGAAGATCCGCTTCCTCGAGAGTCAGGGGCTCATCAACCCGGAGCGCACCCCGTCGGGGTACCGGCGCTTCTACGCGCCCGACGTGGCGCGGCTGCGATGGATCCTCGTCGAGCAGCGCGACCACTTCCTGCCCCTCAAGGTCATCAAGGAGCGCCTCGAGGCCCACGACCCGTCCCTGGGTGAGCTCCCGCCCCACACGCCCGGCCCGCCTTCGCCGGCTCCCGCGGCGGAGGAGCCGCCGGCCGTGGCGCCGGTGGCAGAGGCGCGGCCGTCCGGCCCGGTACGAGGCGCGGAGGATTCCCCGGCACCCGTGCGCCGGTCCGCCGGGGCGAGCGCCCAGGACCGCCCGTCGAACGGGGCGGGCACTCCGGTCCCCACGGAGCCGGTTGCCGAGACGACGCCCGCGGCCGTGACGCCCGCGGCCGCGACGCCCGCCGCGGCGGCGGTCGAGGCCGACCCGACCCCCGTGCTCCGCCGGCGGGGCCGGGACCTGACCCTCCCGCTCGTGCTCGACGGCGAGCCCGCGGCCGACGAGGACGAGGGTCCCGACACCTTCGACCGTGTCGCGCTCGCCCGCGCCGCCGACGTCACCGAGGCCGTGCTCGACGAGCTCGAGAGCTACGGCATCCTCGAGCCCTTCCACGACGACGGCATCCGCGCGTTCTACGACCGCGATGCCCTCGTCGCGGTCCGCGCCGCCGCGACGCTCGCCCGCCACGGCCTCCAACCCCGCCACCTCAAGATGTACGTGCACTTCACGGAGCGGGAGGCGGCACTGTTCCACCAGGTGCTCGCTCCGTTCCTCCGCCAGCGCAACCCCGTGTCGCGGGCGCGGGTCGACGCGACGCTCGCGGAGCTCGTGAACGAGGCGCGGGCGTTGCGGGGCGCACTCTTGCGCCGGGCGATCGACGACGCGCTCGGGGGGTGATCACGCCCGGCGCGCGCGTGCTGCTCGATCGCGATGACGTCCGGCGCGCGGTGGAGCGGGTCGCGAGCGAGATCGAGCGCGACTTCCCGCGCGGCGTCGTGCTGGTGGGGGTGCTCAAGGGAGCCCTGGTGTTCCTTGCCGACCTGGCCAGAGCGATCCGCACCATCGACGTGCAGGTCGACTTCCTCGGGATCTCGCGGTTCGCGCCCGACTCCGGTCGGGTGCGCATCGTGCACGACGTCACCATGGACCTCGGCGGACGCGACGTGGTGCTCGTCGAGGACCTCGTCGACACCGGCCTCACCCTGGCCTACCTCCTCCGCTACGTCGAGGGCCTCGGAGCGGCGCGGGTGGAGGTCTGCACGCTGCTCGACCGGCCGGTGCGGCGGATCGTGCCCGTCACCGCGCGCTACGTGGGCACAGAGATCGACGACGTGTTCGTGCTCGGCAACGGGCTGCACCACCACGATCGGTACCGCAACCTTCCGGTGGTGCTCGAGGCCGACCGCGCGCTCCTCGTGACCGATCCCGACGCGTACCGGGCGTGGTACACGTCGCCGTCCGCGGGAGCCGAGCCGCGAGAGGCCGGTGGTACGCTCGACGGCGACGCGGAGGCGACGGCGTGATCCCGATGGCACTCATGGGCGTGCGGGTCGAGGTGCCCACCAACCAGCCGATCGTCCTGCTTCGCGAGGAGGGCGGGTCGCGCTACCTGCCGATCTTCATCGGGCCGCCGGAGGCCACCGCCATCGTCTACGCGCTCCAGGGCATGGAGACCCCGCGACCGATGACCCACGATCTGTTCACCACGGTCCTCGCCGAGACCGGCGCCCGACTCGAGCAAGTGGAGATCACCGCCCTCGAGGACGGCACGTTCTTCGCGGAGATCTCGGTGCGCCACGGCGGGGAGACGAAGCGCATCTCGTCGCGGCCGTCCGACGCGATCGCGCTCGCGGTGCGGATGGACCACGACGTCCCCATCCTCGCCGCGGAAGCCGTCCTCGAAGAGGCCGGCGTGCTGTACGAGGCCGAGGAAGAGGAGCCGGTCGCCGACATCGAGGAGTTCCGGGAGTTCCTCGACCACGTGCGTCCGGAAGACTTCGCCGACTGACGGACGGGCGATGCC
>BTUT01000116.1:0-4877 GCA_045862935.1 Acidimicrobiia bacterium | reverse complement strand
GCCGAGTGCGACTCGGGATCGCGTTGCTCGCCGTCGTGGTCGTGATCGGCGCGCTGTGGTACTGGGTCGTCGAGGACTTCAGTGCGGTCGACGCCGTGTACCAGACCGTGATGACCGTCACCACCGTGGGCTTCGGCGAGATCGAGCCGCTCGGTACCCGGGGACGCGTCTTCACGATCGTGCTCATGGCGGTGGGCGTCGGCGTGGCGCTGTACGCGGTGGTGGGCCTGATCGAGGATGTCCTCGAGAACCAGCTCGGTCGGTGGGGGAGGAAGCGGATGGAACGCCAGATCGAACGGGTGCGCGACCACATCGTCCTCTGCGGGTTCGGTCGGGTGGGTCGGGCGATCGTCCCGCTCGTGGAGTCCCGCAGTCAGGTGGTGGTGGTCGACCGAGAGCCCGAGCGGATCGAGCGCGCGCTGGCCGCCGGGTTGCTCGCGCTCGAGGGTGACGCCACCGACGACGACACCCTCCGGGGCGCGGGGATCGAACGGGCCGCCACCCTCATCGTGAGCCTCCACTCGGATGCCGACGCCATCTCGACCGTGCTCTCGGCGCGCGTGCTGAACCCGCACGTGCGGATCGTCGCGCGCGCCAACGCCGATTCGAGCGAGGCGAAGCTCCTGCGGGCCGGGGTCGACCACGTGGTGAACCCGCTGCGCCTCGGGTCGGCCCGCCTCGCCACCTTCGCGCTCCAGCCGGCGGTCGCCGACTTCGTCGACCTCGTGGGCCCGAGCGCGGGCGAGTCGTTCCGCCTCGAGCAGCTCGTGGTGCCGGCCGACGGGCCGGTGGCCGGGCGCAGCATCGGCGAGTGCCGGCTCCGGGAGCGCACCGGCGCCCTGGTGCTCGCGCTCCGGCACGCAGACGGGGACTTCGACTCGAGCTTCGGGGTGGACTCGGTCCTCGCCGCCGGGGCGACGCTCATCGCGATCGGCACCCCCGACCAGCTCGCCCGCCTCGACCGGTGCCTGCGCCACGGCCCCACCGAGCGTCGGGCCGATGGGGAGGGTGCGCAGCGGGCCGGAGCGGTCGGCGACACGCCGGTCGGGGAGACGCCGGTCGGGGAGACGCCGGTCGGGGAGACGCCGGTCGGCACACCCGGCTCACGGGGCACGCTGGGCTCATCGACCTCGACCTCCACTTCGGGCTCAGTGATCGACTCGCGTCCCGGCAGCCCCCCGACCTCGACCTCAACCGATCATTGACGTGCCGGGCTGCGGGCGGTACCGTGACACGGACGTAACTACGACGTTGTGAGCCCCGGGACCCCGATCAGACCGGGTCGGCGGCGAGCACGAGGGGATCGACGGGTCGGCCCGGCAGGGCTCGATCCGGATGGGCCCGAGCCGGGGAGTCCGGCCGGCCGGGGGAGAGGGCGGAGCGTGAGCCGCGCGAACGAGACCGCGAACGAGACCGCGAACGAGACCGGGTTCAGTGGCCCCCAGGTGTGCTCCATCGTGGGGATCACCTACCGCCAGCTCGACTACTGGGCCCGCACCGACCTGGTGCGCCCGTCGCTCGCCGACGCGCGGGGCAGCGGCACCCAGCGTCGCTACTCCTACCGCGACCTCGTGCGGCTCAAGGTGGTCAAGAGCCTCCTCGACGCGGGCGTGAAGCTCCAGACCGCCCGCAAGGCGATCGAGTACCTGCGCGATGACCTCGGGGAGCAGTGGGACACCGCGAGCCTCGTGCTCGACGGTGCCAGCTCCGTGCTGGCCCGTGACGGCGACGCGCTCGTCGATCTGGTGCGCCACGGCCAGGGCGTCCTCAACATCGTGCCGCTCGGATCGGTGGTGGGCGAGATCGACGCGAAGATCGTCGAGCTCGAGCCGGCCGGAGCCGGAGGCGGGACCGGAGGCGTGGTCCCGGTCGAAGGCGCAGGCACGCCGCGGGTGGCCAAGGGGGGCTGAGCCATCCAGGAGCGGGTCGGTCCGGGCGAGCGCGAGCCCTCCGATGCAGGGCTGCCCCATCAGCAGGTGCGCTTCGCCCACAACAGCGAACGGCAGTTCGCGAAGCTGCTCGACTTCTACGGCATCGCGTGGGAGTACGAGCCCCGCACCTTCATGCTCGACACCGACGGCGCCGGCAACCCGGTCCAGGCCTTCACGCCCGACTTCTACCTCCCGGCCTACGACCAGTACATCGAGATCACCACGCTGAACCAGAAGCTGGTGACGAAGAAGAACCGCAAGGCCCGCCTGCTCAGGGAGCGCTACCCGGGTGTGGAGATCAAGGTGCTCTACCAGCGCGACTACCTGCACCTGCTCGTGAAGTACGGGCTCGAACCACCGTCACAGCTGACGGGGATGACGGGGACTCCCGAGCCGCTCGACCTGTTCCCGCGGCGCGCGGAGTCGGCGTGAGCCCGGCCGCCGACGCGGGTCTGCGCCACAGCCCCCTCGACGCCGCGCACCGTGCGCTCGGCGCGCGCATGACGCCGTTCGGGGGATGGGAGATGCCGATCCAGTACGCGGGGGTGCTCGAGGAGCACCGCGCGTGCCGGAGCGGCGCCGTGGTGTTCGACGTCTCGCACCTCGGTTCGGTGAGCCTCGGTGGCTCCGGGGCGTTCGCGCTCGCGCAGTGGGCCTTCACCAACGACCTGCGCCGGATCGCGCCGGGGCGAGCCCAGTACACCCACCTGCTCGACCCGGACGACGGGCACGTGGTCGACGACATCATCGTGTGGTGGGTCGCGGACGCCGACTTCGTCGTGATGCCCAACGCCTCCAACACCGAGCGGATCGCGGCGGCGCTCACGGGTGCGGCCGCCCACGCCGACGGGCCCGTGTCGATGGGCGACATCACCGAGAGCCGGGCGATCCTCGCGGTGCAGGGTCCCGAGGCGCGGTCGCGCCTGCGAGGCGTGTCGGCGGCGGCCGCGGATGTCGGCCGCTTCGCGGTGGTGGCCGTCGACTTCGGTGGCTTGGCGGGGTACGCGGCGGGCACCGGGTACACCGGCGAGGACGGTGTCGAGCTCCACGTCCCGGTCGCGGTCGCGCCCGAGGTGTTCCGGGCGGTGCTCGATGCCGGGATCGAGCCCGCCGGGCTCGGCGCGCGCGACACGCTGCGGCTCGAGGCGGGGCTCCCGTTGCACGGGCACGAGCTCGGGCCGGGCATCACCCCGCTGCAGGCGGGCCTCGGCTGGGTGGTGCGCTTCGACAAGGGCGACTTCCGGGGGCGCGCCGCTCTCGAGGCCGAGCGTGCGCGCGGCCCCGCCCGGCACCTCGTGGGGCTCGTGACCGAGGGCCGCCAGATCGCGCGCGCCGGGTGCCCGGTGCTCGTCGACGGCGTGGGTGTGGGCGAGGTGACGAGCGGCAACTTCTCGCCGATGCTCGAGCGGGGGATCGCACTCGCGTTCGTCCCGCCCACCGTGGTCGTGGGCGACGCGGTCGCCGTCGACGTGCGCGGCCGGATCGTGCCCGCGGAGGTCGTCGGCCTGCCCTTCTGGTCCCGCTGAGCCGACCGCGGGGCTACGCTGCCGCGCGACATACGCCGCTGACGCCGGGCGGGAGAGTCCTCGGGTCGCCACCCCCAGGGAGTGGGGTCGCCGGGGACGCCGAAGGAGCAACCACTCCCCGGAAACTCTCAGGCCGAAGGAACCGCTCGGACGAGGCGACTCTGGAGAGCAGGCGGGCGTGCCCGCCTCACCGACGGGGAAAGGCCGGTCGCCCGGGTGGGCGCCGGGCGAATCTCTCAGGTTCCGCGACAGAGGGGGAGCGGTCCCGGGCATGGGGCCCGGGCACCGAGCGCGCGCGCCCGACCGCGGTGGCGGTGGGGCCGGGATCCCGAGGAGCCGTCGATGTCGAGCCCGCACACCCCGGACACCAGCGACCGGAGCGACTTCCCCGAGCGTCACCTCGGCCCGCGCGCCGACGACGTGGTCGTGATGCTCGACACGCTGGGGTACCCGTCCATCGAAGCGTTGATCGACGCCGTGGTGCCGGAGGCGATCCGCGACCGCACCCCGCTCGACCTGCCCGCCGCGTGCAGCGAGACCGACATGCTCGCCGAGCTCCGCGTGCTCGCCGCCGAGAACCGCGTGTGCACCTCCCTCATCGGCCTGGGGTACGCCGACACGATCACGCCGCCGGTCATCCAGCGCAACGTGCTCGAGAACCCGGCCTGGTACACGGCCTACACGCCGTACCAGCCCGAGATCTCCCAGGGACGCCTCGAGGTGCTCCTGAACTTCCAGACGATGATCACCGACCTCACCGGCACGGAGGTGGCGAACGCGTCGCTGCTCGACGAGCCCACCGCGGCCGCGGAGGCCATGGCGCTGTGCCACCGGGTGAACGCCCGGTCCGGTGACGTGTTCTTCGTGGACGTCGACACCCATCCCCAGACCATCGCCGTGGTCGCCACGCGCGCCGAGCCGCTCGGCGTGCAGGTGGTGGTGGGCGACCTCGACGCCGCGCTGTCCCGACCCGGGAGCGGCGCGGGTCTCCCCGACGGTGTGTTCGGCGCGCTCCTCGGGTTCCCCGGGTCGAGCGGCGCGCTGCGCGACCCGACCGCGCTCGTCGACGCGCTGCACGCGCGAGGCGCGCTCGTGGTCGCGACCACCGACCTCCTGGCCTGCACGCTGCTCACCCCGCCGGGGGAGTGGGGCGCGGACGTGGTCGTGGGCTCGGCGCAGCGGTTCGGGGTGCCGCTCGGGTTCGGGGGCCCGCACGCCGGGTTCATGGGCACCCGGGAGGCCTTCGTCCGCAACCTGCCCGGTCGGCTCGTGGGCGTCTCGCTCGACGCGGGCGGCCGACCGGCCCTGCGCCTCGCGCTCCAGACCCGCGAGCAGCACATCCGCCGGGAGAAGGCCACCTCCAACATCTGCACCGCGCAGGTGCTGCTCTCGGTGATGAGCGCGCTCTACGCGATGTACC
>BTUT01000115.1:0-8274 GCA_045862935.1 Acidimicrobiia bacterium | reverse complement strand
ATGGTGTCGAGGGCGGTCACCGCGCGCAGCGACCGCCCGATGAGCCGCTGGATCTCCTGTGTGCGCCCGGACGGACGGCCCTTCTGGGCCTCGCGCTCGACGCGCTCCTGCGTGGACCCCGGCAGCATCGAGTACTCGGCGGTGACCCAGCCTCGCCCCGAGCCGCGCAGCCACGGCGGCACGCGGGTCTCCACCGACGCGGTGCACAGGACCCGCGTTCGTCCGAACTCCACGAGCACGGACCCGGCCGCGAAGTCCGTGTAGTCGCGGGTGAAGGCGATCGGTCGGAGGTCCGTGGGCTCTCGGCCGTCGCGTCGCACGCCGTGCTCCATCTTCTCGTCAGACCCGGCAGGTGAGGTGCGGCGCCGCGAGGACCACGGAGTCCCCGAAGGCCTCCGACCCCTCGGCGACCACGAGCCGGCGGTCGATTCCCGGCCACAGGTGGGTGAGGATCAGCCGGTGGGCACCGGCCTCCCGAGCCGCCAGACCGGCCTCCCGAGCCGTGAGGTGGGGATAGTCGGGCGCGTCACCGTCGAGGTAGGTCGCTTCCGAGAGCACGAGGTCGGCGCCGCTGCCGAACGCGCCGATCGTCCACCCCGGCCCGGTGTCGGCCGTGTAGACGAGCCGCTTGCCCGCGGCCGACGCCTCGACGGCGTACGTGGGCGGCGGGTGGTCGGTGCGCGAGAACCGCAGGTCGATCTCGCCGACCCGGGTCTTCGCCTCGTCGTCGATGACGTTCCAGCTGAAGGTGCCGCCCCAGTCACCGTCGACGAGCTGGCCGAGGTGTCCCTCGAGACCCTCGGGACCGAGGACCGGGAAGCCCGACCGCCTCATCCCGTAGCGCAGGAGGATGTGGAGCCCGTAGACGTCGACACAGTGGTCGGGATGCTCGTGCGTGATGACCACGGCGTCGAGATCCTCGACGGAGACGTGCTCCTGGAGGTGCGCGAAGGTGCCGTTGCCGCAGTCCATCCAGATCGCGGTCGAGCCGTGCCGTACGAGGTAGCCACTGCACGGCCCGGCGGGGGGTGCGCTGAACGACCCCGAGCACCCCAGCACCGTCAGCTCCACGACCAGGCCTCCACCGTCTGCACCTCCGGCCCGAGGAAGCGTACGCCGAGCCGGCGGAAGGTCCCGATCTCGCCGCTGGTGACGAACGTGTGGGGTGCGTCGGCACCCGGTGGTGCGGCGAGGCCGTAGGTCTCCACCAGGGTGCGCACCGAGAACGCCGTCTCGTCGGCGCTGGAGATCAACACCACCTCGGGGCCCATGACGTCACCGATCGTGCGGGCGAGGAGCGGGTAGTGGGTGCAACCCAGCACGAGCGTGTCGACCCCCGCCGCGCGCACCGGGGCGAGCAGCCGCTCGGCCAGGACGTGAACCTGGTCGCTCGCCACATCACCCGACTCCACGAACTCCACGAATCCCGGGCACGCGGCGCTGGTGAGGTCGATGGGCCGGTCGAGGGCGCGCGCCGCGCGCGGGTACGCGCCCGACGCGATCGTGCCCACGGTCCCGATCACGCCGACCCGTCCGCTCCTCGTCGCGCGGGCGGCCGCCCGCAACCCGGGCTCGATCACGCCGACCACCGGGATGTCGAGGCGGTCGCGCAGCGCCTCGAGCGCGACCGACGTTGCGCTGTTGCACGCGACGACGAGCAGCTTGGCGTGGCGCGCCGTGAGGAGGTCGGCGATCTCGAGCGCGTACTTCAGCACCTCGTCGTGGGGCTTGGGCCCGTAGGGGAAGCGTCCCGTGTCCCCGAAGTAGAGCATGGGCTCACCCGGGAGCAGGTCGATGAGCGACCGGAGCACCGTGAGACCCCCGAGCCCGGAGTCGAAGACCCCGATGGGCCGCGCGCCCCCGACTCCGTCCCTCATGGACCCTGCTCGGCGGCGCGCCGGAGTCGGTCGGTCACCGCCGCGCCCAGGCCCTGCTCGGGTGGCGTCACGACGATCAGGTCGTCGAGCCCGCGGGCGTCGGCCTCACGGAGCCGGGCGTACAGCACGTGGGCATACTCGTCCACGTCCGCGGGCGCATCGAGGATGGTGAGGCCCTCGGGGAGCCCCGACGGGGCCGCGAGCGCGAGCAAGCCGACCTGCCGGCCGGACGCGAGCAGCCCCCTGGCCACGGGCGCGATCTCGTCGACCGCGACCAGCTGCACCCGCGCCCGGGGGGCATAGTGCGCCACCAGGGTGCCCGGCGCCGCGACCGCACCCCGATCCATCACCTCGGCCGAAGCCCCGAGGACGTACTCGATCGCCTCGCGCGGGATCCCTCCCACCCGCGCGATCACCGGCGGATCCGCGGTGCAGTCCACGATCGTCGACTCCACCCCGACCCGACACGGCCCACCGTCGAGCACGAGGTCGACGTCGTCGCCGAGGTCGGACGTCACGTCCGCGGCGCACGTCGGGCTCACCCGGCCGAAGCGGTTCGCGGAGGGTGCGGCGATCCCCCCGCCGAAGGTGCGCAGCAGCGCGAGCGCGAGGGGCTCGTCGGGGACGCGGAGCCCCACGGTGTCGCGACCGCCCGTCACCGCGTCCGGCACCCGAGCCGACCGCCGCAGGATCACGGTGAGCGGCCCGGGCCAGAACGCGTCGGTCAGGGCCCGGGCGGACGCCGGCACCGACGCGGCCCATTCGTCGAGCGCCTCCGCTCCGGGGAGGTGCACGATGACCGGGTGGTCGGCGGGCCGGCCCTTCACGGCGAAGAGCCGCCGTACGGCGTCGGGGTTCGCCGCATCGGCGCCGAGGCCGTAGACGGTCTCGGTGGGGAACGCCACGAGCCCGCCGCGCCGCAACACCGCCACGGCGGCGGCCAGGCGGTCGTCGACGACCACACCTCGGGCGCTCACCAGTAGTTGATCCGCGTGGCCCGCTCGGCGACGACGTCGAGGTCGTCGGTCCACGCGCCCGACGACAGGTACTTCCAGCCGCCGTCGGGGAGGAGGGTGACGATCGTGCCGGACTCCATCGTCGCGGCCATCTTCACGGCGCCCGCGACCGCGGCGCCCGACGAGATCCCGGCGAACACGCCCGCACCCTCGAGCAGACGGCGCACCCACTCGATCGACTCCCGCGGGCGCACGATGAACTTCCGATCGAGCACTCCGGGCTCGAAGATCGGCGGCACGAAGCCGTCGTCGAGCGAGCGCAGACCCTGCACGAGCTCGCCCGCCGGCGGCTCCACGGCCACGACCTGCACGTCGGGGTTCTGCTCCTTGAGGTACCGCCCGACCCCCATGAGCGTGCCGCTCGTGCCGAGGCCGGCCACGAACACGTCGACTTCCGGGCAGTCGCGCCAGATCTCGGGCCCCGTGCCCTCGTAGTGGGCGAGGGGGTTGGCCGGGTTGCCGTACTGGAACAGCATCCTCAGCGACGGGTCGTCGGCCGCGAGCTTCTCGGCCAGGCGGATGCCCCCGTTGCTGCCCTCCTCCCCGGGTGACAGGACGACCTCGGCCCCGAAGATCTCGAGCAGTTGGCGGCGTTCGATCGAGGTGTTGTCGGGCATCACCACCCGCAGGCGGTAGCCCCGCAGCTTCGCCACGAGCGCGAGCCCGATGCCGGTGTTGCCCGACGACGGCTCGAGGATCGTGTCGCCCGGCGAGAGGCGCCCGTCGCGCTCGGCCAGCTCGACCATCTTCAGCGCGATGCGGTCCTTCGACGACCCACCGGGGTTCTGGCCCTCGAGCTTCGCGTAGATCTCGACGCGGGGATTCGGCGAGAGCGCGTGGATGCCGACGAGCGGCGTGTCGCCGATGCAACCCAGGATCGACTGGTGCTTCACCCCGTGCCTCCGGCCACCGCCGGCAGGATCGAGATCTCGTCGCCGTCGGTGACCGGGGTGTCGAGCTGGTCGAGGTAGCGGATGTCGTCGTCGTTGCGGTACACGTTCACGAACTTGTGGAGTGCGCCGTCCTCGGCCACGAGGTTCCCGGCCAGGCCCGGATAGCGCTCGATCAACGTGCGGAACACCTCGCCGACGGTGGCTCCGTCGGCCGAGACCGAGGACGCACCGTCCGCGTGGGCGCGCAGCAACGTCGGGAGCAGGACCGTGACCGCCATGGCCCGCATGGTACCCAGCGCGGCCGCGCGCCCCGTCAGCCGACCGACACCCCGACCTCGGCGATGGCGCCGTCGCGGATGCGGTAGGCGCGCAGGGCAGGCTCGCCGTGACGCAGGCTCACGAGGACGTACAACCAGGCCGGGTCCACGGCCTGACGGACGTCGGTCTGCGAGGGGTAGGCGTCGGTGTGGGTGTGGGAGTGCCACACCCCGACGATCTCGTCGCCGTGCGCCTCCGCGTCGCGCATGGCTGCCAGCAGGTCGCGCGGCTCCACCGTGTAGGTGCGCGACGACGCGTCGGCGTTGCGGCAAGGGTGGACGGCGGACACCACGCCCGTGGGCTCGCCCTCGATCATCGGACCGGCGAGGATGCCGCAGGCCTCGTCGGGAAGGCCGTCGAGGCAGTGCGCCACGATCACCCGGTACTGGTCGGGGGTGAGCACCAGCGTCGGCTCCGCCAACCCCGGTGTGCGCGGCGGCGGGGTGTCAGGCAGTTCTCCCCGCCTCCCGGATGGCCTGCCAGACGCGCGACGCGCTGAACGGCATGTCGAGGTGCGTGATGCCGAGCGGCGCGAGCGCGTCGAGCACCGCGTTCTGCACCGCCGGGGTGGACCCGATCGTGGCCGACTCGCCGATGCCCTTCGCGCCGAGCGGGTTGCGGGGCGTGGGCGTCTCGGTGTTCGCGGTGTCGAAGCTCGGGAGCTCGGCCGCGCTCGGCATCGCGTAGTCCATGAGGTTCCCGGTGAGCGGGTTCCCGTCGGCGTCGTAGACGACCTCCTCGTAGAGGGCCTGGGCCACCCCCTGAGCGATGCCGCCGTGCTGCTGGCCGCGCACGAGGATCGGGTTGACGATGCGACCGCAGTCGTCCACCGCCACGTGGCGCACCAGTTCGACCCGTCCGGTCTCGGTGTCGACCTCCACCACGGCAAGGTGCGCGCCGAACGGGTAGGTGGAATCGCCCTGGTTGAAGTCGAGCTCGGTGGCCAGCTTCCCCTCCCAGCCGGCCGGGCACCGCTCGGGTTCGGTCGCCGCCAACGCCAGCTCCGACCAGGAGAGCGCGTTGGCCGGCACGCCCGCGACCCCGAGACCCACGCCTTCGACCACCACGATGTCGTCGACGTTCGCCTCGAGCAGGTGCGCGGCGAGCTGCTTCGCCTTGTCGAGGACCTGCGTGCCGGCCTCGAAGACCGCGCTCCCCGCGATCTGGATCGACCGTGAGCCCATCGTGCCGCTGCCGCGCGGCACGACCGCGGTGTCGTTCTGGACGAGGCGCACCTTGTCCATGGGCACACCGAGGAGCTCCTGCACGATCATCGCGAAGGCGGTGCGGTGGCCCTGCCCGTGCGACGACGTGCCGACCGTGACGTCGACGCCGCCGTCGGCGGTCACCTCCACCTTGCCGTACTCGGTGAAGAGGCCGGGCGCGGTGATCTCGACGTAGGCCGACACACCGATGCCCAGCAGCTTCGGGTCGCCCGCCTCCCGGCGTCGCTGCTGCTCGGCCCGGAGGGTCTCGTAGCCAGCGATCCGGCACGCCTCGTCGAGAGGGAGCGCGTAGTTGCCCGAGTCGTAGTTGGAGCCGGTGACCGTGGTGAGCGGGAACGCGTCGGGCGCGATGAAGTTGCGCTTGCGGATCTCGACCGGGTCGATGCCGAGCTCGTGCGCGGCGACGTCGAGGGCGCGCTCGATGAACTGCGCCGCCTCGGGACGTCCGGCGCCCCGGTAGGCGGCCATCGGGGTCGTGTTCGTCGCGACGCCGAAGCACTTCACGTCGGCCTTCGGGATCGCGTACACCCCGGGTGCCATCTGGCGCGTGAAGAACACGAGGAACGCGCCGATCGCGGGGTAGGCCCCGGCGTCGCCGACCACGCGGCCTCGCATCCCGACGATGCGGCCATCGTTGGTGAGCCCGAGCTCGAGGGTCTCGGCCTGCCCGCGCCCCTGGACCATGGCGACCATGTTCTCGGAACGGGTCTCCACCCACTTCGCAGGCCGACCGAGTCGCTTGGCCACGTGGCCCACGATGACGAACTCGGGATACACGCCCTGCTTCGCACCGAATCCGCCCCCCACGGCGGGGGCGAGGACCCGCAGGGCGTCGGGCTCGAGTCCGAGCAGCGGGGCGAGCGAGTCGCGCAGGCTGTTGGGGCCCTGGGTGGGCACGTGGACGGTCATGCCCCCGTCGGTGGGCTCGGCCACCATCGCGTTGGTCTCCATCGGCACGGCCGCGAGGCGCTGGCTCACCGAGCGCACGGACACCACGTGGTCGGCACCCTCGAACACGGTGGCGTCGTCACCGAAGTCCATGGCGAAGGCGACGTTCGAGCCGTGCTCCTCGAAGAGCAGCGGCGCGCCGTCGGCCATCGCGGCCTCGGGATCGACCACCGTGGGCAGCGGGTCGTATTCGACGACCACCGCCTCCGCGGCATCGACCGCGGCGGCGCGCGTCTCTGCCACCACCGCGGCCACGATGTCGCCCACGAAGCGCACCCGCTCGCGAGCGAGCGGGGGCCGGTTGAACGCGGGCGGCAACATGATGAAGCCCTGCACGTCGGGCAGCTCGAGATCGGCGCTCGTGTAGACGTCGACCACCCCCGGCATGGCCTTGGCCTCGGAGGTGTCGATCGACTCGATCCGAGCGTGCGCGATCGTCGAGCGGACGAACACCACGTGCACCGCACCCGGGATCGGGAGGTCGTCGACGTAGCGCGCGTCCCCCCGCAGGATGCGCGGGTCCTCGAGACGGATCACCGGGTTGCCGAGGATCGAACCGGACGCGGCCATGGGGCTCCCTGTGAGGACTGCCGCCCGCTCCGGGCGGTGCGACACGAGCGGGCCGCAGCCTATCCCTGCCCCAGATGCGTCCCACAGCCGCGCACACGTGCTCCTGGGACGCATCATCGGCCTCGGTGCGGGGGGATGCCACGCAGCGGCGCGCTCCGACGCGGAGTGCGGGTCACGGCGGCGGCGATACCGTGGCGGGATGGCCGCGCCGGCACCGACCATCGTCAACCGTCGGGCACGCCACGACTACGCGATCGGCGAGACGTTCGAGTGCGGCATCGCCCTCGCCGGCGCCGAGGTCAAGTCGATCCGCGACGGCAAGGTGAACCTCCGGGACGCCTACGCCCGGGTCGAGGATGGCGAGGTGTTCCTCTACGCGATGCACGTGACGCCGTACGCGTTCTCCCGCGCCGACCTCGATCCCGACCGGCGCCGCAAGCTCCTCTTGCACCGGCGCCAGATCGAAGAGCTCGCGCGGGCCACCCAGCAGCAGGGAGCCACCCTGGTGCCCCTCCGCCTCTACTTCAAGGACCGCCGCGTGAAGGTCGAGCTCGGCGTGGGACGCGGCAAGAAGGCCTACGACAAGCGGCAGTCGATCGCCGAGCGCGACGCGAAGCGCGAGGCCGAGCGGGCCCTCAAGGCCTCCCGAGCGCCCCGGTGAGCGACGGGCACCACCGCCCCCACGACCACCCGCCCGGTGGCGCGCACGATCACGCGCGGGGCCATTCCCACGTACCGGGACCGGGGGCGGGCGCTCGCTTCCTCGGTCGCATGAAGGTCGCGTTCGTCGCGATCGCGCTGTTCTTCGTGGTGCAGGTGGTGGTCGCGCTCGCCACCGGCTCACTCGCGCTGCTCTCCGACGCCGGTCACATGTTGACCGACACCGTGGGTCTCGGCCTCGCGCTCGCCGCCATCATCGTGGCCTCGCGCACGTCGCGTGACGGTCATCGCACGTACGGCCTGTACCGGCTCGAGGTGCTCGCCGCGCTCGCGAACGCGTTCCTGCTCGTGGCAGTGGCCGTGTACGTGCTCGTGGAGGCTGCGCTCCGCATCGGCGACCAGCCCGACGTCCCCGGCGTACCCGTGCTCGTGATGGGCGCCGTCGGCCTCGCGGTGAACCTCGGGGTGCTCATGCTGCTGCGCGACGGCTCGAAGGAGAGCATGAACGTGCGCGGCGCCTACCTCGAGGTGCTCGCCGACAGCCTCGGTTCGCTCGGCGTGATCGTCGCGGCGGTGGTGCTCCTCGCGTTCGACTGGGCGCCCATCGACGCGATCGTCGGAGTGGCGATCGGACTGTTCATGGTCCCGCGGGCGCTGCGTCTCGCGTGGGACGCGCTGCGGGTCCTCAGCCAGATCGCGCCGGCCCACGTCGACGTCGACGCGCTCGTCGCCGACCTGCGTGCCATCCCCGGTGTGGTCGACGTGC
>BTUT01000114.1:0-8282 GCA_045862935.1 Acidimicrobiia bacterium | reverse complement strand
GCCCGGCCCCAGCTCGAGGTCGGGGTTGCACACCACGACGACGGGCGCGGTCGTCGCCGCGATCCCCCGGTTCGCGCCCGCCGCATAGCCGACGTTGGCTCCCGCGTCCACGACCGCCACGCCGGGGAGGGCGCGGCGCAGCCGGGCGACGGAGCCGTCCCGCGAGCCGTTGTCGATGACCACCACCTCCGGCGGGGACCCCGCGGAGTCGTCGGCCAGGATCGAGCGCACGCACTCCGTGAGCGCGTCACCGGCCTCGTAGTTCACGACCACGGCCGCCCAGCGCGGGGCCACGGTGCGGCTACCCGGCGGGGATGCGCTCGGCCCGGTACCAGTCGACGAGCCGCGCGATCCCGGATCGCAGGTCGACCTCGGGCTTCCAGCCGAGCTCCTGGGTCGCGAGCGTGATGTCGGGGCGGCGCCGCACGGGATCGTCGACGGGGCGCGGCTCGAACACGACCGGCCCCGACGTGCCGGTGAGCTCGAGGACCAGGTCGGCGAGCTCGAGCACGGTGAACTCGTCGGGGTTGCCCACGTTCATCGGCCCGATCCAGCTGGAGTGCAACAGCGCGACGAAGCCGCGCACCTCGTCGTCGACCCAGCAGAACGATCGGGTCTGGGTGCCGTCGCCGTAGATCGTGAGCGGCTCGCCGGAGAGCGCCTGCTCGATGAAGTTCGTGACCACGCGGCCGTCGCCCGGTGCCATCCGGGGCCCGTAGGTGTTGAAGATCCGTACGATCTTGGTGTCGAGACCGAACGTGCGGTGATAGGCCATGGTGATGGCCTCGGCGAAGCGCTTGGCCTCGTCGTACACCGATCGTGGTCCCACAGGGTTCACGTTGCCCGCGTACTCCTCGTCCTGGGGGTGCACGAGCGGATCCCCGTAGACCTCGCTCGTGGACGCGAGCAGGAACCGCGCGCCGTGGGCGCGGGCGAGGTCGAGCGCGTGCCGGGTGCCCTCCGAGCCGACCGCGAGCGTCTGGAGCGGCCGCGCGAGGTACACCGGAGGGCTCGCGGCGCTCGCGAAGTGCGCGACCACGTCGACCGGACCCTCGACCGGGATGCCGGTGCTCACGTCGTGCTCCACGAGCACCACCGACCCGTCATGCTCGGCGGCGGCGAGGTTCTCCCGGCGCCCGGTGGAGAGGTCGTCGACCACGACGACCTCGTAGCCCTCCCGGGAGAGCGCCGCGGCCAGGTGGGACCCGAGGAAGCCGGCACCCCCCGTGACGACCGCGCGGGGCATCAGCGACCGACGCCTTGGTACCGGAAGTCCAGGCGGCGCATCGCCGCCGGGTCGAGCAGGTTCCGCGCGTCCACGACGCGCGGCTCGACCATCGCCGCGGCGACCCGCGAGTAGTCGAGCCACCGGAACTGGTCCCACTCCGTGAGCAGGGCCACGACTCCCGCCCCGTCGCAGGCCTCGTAGGGATCGGAGGCGATCTCGAGCTCGGGGATCTCGCCCCGCGCCGCCTCGCCGGCCACCGGGTCGAACGCACGGACCTCGGCGCCGGCGCGCACCATCTCGGCCGCGATCGACATGGCCGGCGAGTCGCGCAGGTCGTCGGTGTTGGCCTTGAAGGTGAGCCCGAGCACCGCGATGCGGACCCCGGCGAGTTCTCCTCCGGCCATCGCGCGGATGTGGTCGACGATGTGGTCGCGCTGGCGGACGTTGACGTCGAGCACCCCGCGCAGCACGCTGAAGTCGTACCCGTACTGCTCGGCCGTGCGCAGGAGGGCCTCGGTGTCCTTGGGGAGGCACGCCCCGCCGAAGCCCGGTCCCGGGTGCAAGAAGTCGGATCCGATCCGGGGGTCGTACCCCATGCCGAGCGCCACGTCGCGCACGTCGGCGTTCACGGCTTCACAGACGTTGGCCACCGCGTTGATGAACGAGATCTTGGTCGCGAGGAACGCGTTCGACGCCTGCTTGATCATCTCGGCCGACGCGGCGTCGGTCACGACGATCGGTGCGGGCACGCTCCGGTACAGCTCCGAGATCCGCACCGCGACCGACGGGTCGTCGCAGCCGATCACGATCCGCTGGGGCTGGAGGAAGTCGCGCACCGCGGTGCCCTCGCGGAGGAACTCCGGGTTCGACGCCACGTGGACGCCCTGGGGCACGGCTCCCGCCTCGGCGAGCCACCGGGCCACGAGCCGAGTCGTCCCCACGGGGACGGTGGACTTGTTCACGACGACCGCGTCGGGCTCGAGGATCGGGGCGATCTCCCGGCTCACGGCTTCGATCGCCGAGAGGTCGGCGTGGCCACCGTCGCCGGGCGGGGTGCCCACGCACAAGAAGACGAAGCCCGCGCCGCGCACGGCGTCGGCTGCACCCAGCACGAACTCGAGGCGCCGCACGGCGAGGCCCTCGGCCACGAGCCCGGGCATGCCGTCCTCGAGGATGGGGATCTCCCCCTTCGCGAGGCGCGCGACCCGGTCCCGGTCGATGTCCGCGCAGCGTACGGAATGGCCCAACCGGGCGAAGCACGCGGCGGTGGTCAGCCCGACGTACCCGGCGCCGATGACCGCGACGTCGCTCACCCGCCGAGTCTACGACCGGCCACCCTCAGCCTCGGGGCTCGCGGCGCATGAACCAGAGCGGGAGGCCGGGGAGCTCCGCCTCGCTCACGACCTCGAAACCGAGTCGCCGGTAGAACACGACGTTCTCGGCCGTCTCGGTCTCGAGGAAGCCGATCTCCCCGTCGGTGTCGAGGTGCTCGCAGAGACGGCGCATCACCGCGGTGCCGATCCCGCGCCCCTGGAGCCCGGGCTCGACGCCGACCGGGCCCACGTGCCAGTGGCGGTCCTCGCAGTGGTGGGCCGAGAGGGTCGCGAGCACCCGGGCCTGGCGGTCGGGCGACCCGGGCGCACCCTGGGGACCGTCGGGCATCGTCCGCACCGACGCAGGCAGGCGCTCGACGAAGCACGCCCCGGGGAGGGTGGCCGCCGCGCTCGCGACCACGTAGCCCTGCACGAGCGCGCCCCACACCGTGGGCCGCGGTCCCGGAGGCGGGATCGGCGCCGAGCCGAGCACCCGCCGCCACCACGGCGGCGCCTCGGGCTCCGGCGGCTCCCGGAACGCGGCGTAGGTCGCGCCCATGCGGGCGACCGGGTCGTCGCCGTACATGTACACGAACATCGGGTCGTCGCGCAGGGCGCGCGCGGCGACAGCCGCTCCTGCGGCCCGCGCCTCGGTCGCGAGGTTGCGGACCTCGACCTGCACCGCCGGGCCGCTCAGCCCCGGGCCCGGAGCGCCTCGATGATCTGGGGCACGACCTTGTGCACGTCGCCCACGATCCCGAGGTCGGCAACGCCGAAGATCGGGGCCTCACCGTCCTTGTTCACGGCGATGATGTTGTCGGAGCCCTTCATCCCCACGAGGTGCTGCGTGGCCCCGGAGATGCCGAGCGCGATGTAGACCTTCGGCTTCACGGTCTTGCCGGTCTGGCCCACCTGCTTCGAGTAGGGCACCCATCCGGCGTCGACGATCGCGCGCGACGCGCCCGATGCCCCGCCGAGGAGCTTCGCGAACTGCTCCACCAGCGGGTCGAACGCCTCGGCCGAGCCCAGGCCGCGGCCACCGGCGACCACGATCGTCGCCTCCTCGAGCTTCGGGCCCTCACGCTCCTCGACATGACGTTCGAGGATCTTCGCCTCACCGGCCCGACCCGCGTCGACCCCGCCCACCGCCTCGACCGCAGCGGCGGCGCCGCCGCTGGGCTCCGCGGCGAACGACTTCGGACGGATGGCCGCGAGGTACGGCTTCGGCCCGCTGAACGTGGTGTCGACGAGCAGGTTCCCACCGAAGATCGCGGTTCCCACCGTCACTGTGTCGCCGTCGACCGACAGCTCGGTGCCGTTCGTGAGGACCGGGCGATCCAGCTTGACCGACAGCCGCGCCGCCGCGTCGCGCCCGTCGTAGGTCTGCGCGAAGAGCACGAGGTCGGGCCCGTGGGCCTCGACCAGCGTGGCCAGCGCGGCAGCACCCACCACACCCGGCAACGCGTCACCGGGATCGATCGCGTACACCTTGGCCGCGCCGTGCTCACCGAGCGCACCCGCGAGCGCCGCGGCGTCGGGGCCCACGTGCACGCACTCGACGGTGTCGGCGACCTCACGGGCCTTCGTGAGCAGCTCGAGGGTGCTCGTGGCCGGCTTGTCGCCCTCGGCCTCGGCGAACACCCACACCTTTGCCAGTCCCATCTCAGGACTCCTCCGTATCGCTGGTCAGGTCCAGATCCCGGGTCGAGCCCGAGGCGGTCGGGGGATGCCCCGACCGCGACCGCTCGCTCCTAGACGACCTTGAGCTCCTCCAGGAACGCGACGACGCGCTGGTACGACTCGCCGTCGTCCTCGATCTTCTCTCCGGCCTCCCGAGCCGGAGCCGGCGCCACCTGGGTGATCGCCTGGCGCGCCCCCGCCCAGCCCACGCTGTCGGCCGAGAGCCCCAGATCCGCCGCGGTCACCTCGTCGACCGGCTTGTTCTTCGCCGCCATGATCCCCTTGAAGGAGGGGTAGCGGGGCTCGACGACGCCGGCGGTGACGCTGATCACCGCGGGCAACGGAGCCTCGACGACGTCGTAGCCGGCCTCGGTCTGGCGCTGGATCGTCGCCTTCGCGTCGCCCACCTCGACGTGCTTCGCGAACGTGAGCGACGGCCACCCCAGGAGCTCCGCGACCTGCGCGGGCGTGGTGCCCGTGTAGCCGTCGGTCGACTCGGTGGCGGTGAGCACGAGGTCGACGTCACCGGCGCGCTCGATCGCCTTGGCGAGCACCTTCGCCGTCGAGAGCGAGTCGGAGCCGGCAAGCGCGGGATCGGACACGAGGATGGCCTTCGCCGCGCCCATGGCCAGCGCCGTCCGCAGCCCCGAGACCTCGCTGTTGGGCGCCATCGAGACGAGCGTGACCTCACCCCCGCCCGCCTTGTCGACGAGCTGGAGCGCCATCTCGACGCCGAAGCTGTCGGACTCGTCGAGGATGAGCTTGCCCTCACGCTTGAGCGTGTTGGTGGTCGGATCGAGCTCACCCGGGACGACCGGGTCGGGGATCTGCTTCACACAGACGACGACATGCATGGATCACTCCGCGTGCTGGTGGACGGGTCATTCTGGCAAGCCCCGGTGAGGCCCGTCGAAACGGGCTCCGGAGCCGGGCCCGCGGTACCGTCGGCGGGCGATGCCCGGAGCCGACGTGGACGTGCTCGTGGTGGGTGCCGGCCCGGCCGGCATCGCCGCTGCGCTCACCGCGCGGCGCGCCGGGTTGACGCTGCGCTGCATCGACCGTGCCGCGTTCCCGCGCGACAAGACCTGCGGAGACGGGCTCACTGCGACCGCGTTGCGTGACCTGGAGACCCTCGGGGTCGAGGTGCCCCGGCTCGCCGGCAGCCAGCCGGTCGACTCCGTCGTCCTGCGCGGACCGACCGGACGCGACGTCACGCTGCGGCTCCCTGGCGACGGTCACCGCGCGGTGGTCGTCTCGCGGCTCGAGCTCGACGCCGCCCTCGTCGCCCGCGCCCGGGGAGAGGGCGTCGAGGTCGTGGAGCGTTCACCGGTCCGAGAGGTGCTCGTCACCCGGCAGTCGGTGCTCGTCACGCACGGCGACGGGGAGATCACCTCGGCTCGGTTCCTGATCGCCGCTGACGGTCACTACTCGACCGTGCGCCGGCTCACGGAGCCCGACACCCCCACCGACCTCGGCTCGTGGCACGCCTTCCGGCAGTACTTCCGGGGTGTCGGCGACCGCCGGCTGTGGGTGCTCTTCGAACCCGACCTGCTCCCGGGGTACGCGTGGGTGTTCCCCCTCCCCGACGGCCGGGCGAACGTGGGCTTCGGGGTGCTCCGGGACCTCGGACCGGGCGGACCAGCGCTCGCGGCGCGGTGGCGCGACCTGCTCGCGCGGCCCACACTGCGCTCGGTGCTCGGACCGGACGCCGAGCCCGAGGCGCGCCACCGGGCCTGGCCCATCCCGGCCCGGTTCGACCCCCGGCGAACGGCCGGTGGGCGGGTGCTCTACGCCGGTGACGCGGCAGGGGTGGTCGACCCCCTGACCGGGGAGGGGATCGCGCAGGCGTTGCGCACCGGGATGCTCGCCGCGGAAGCGATCGCGGCGGGCGGACCGGCGGCCGCCGTGGCGGCGCGCCATCGCCGCGGCGTCGCGACGGCGCTGGGCTGCGATCTCCGCTTCGCGTCGGTGCTCCAACACGTGCTGGCGACCCGCGCGGGTGCTCGCGGGGTGCTCGCGCTCGTCGACTCGTCCGAGTGGACCCGGCGCAACTTCGCCCGCTGGATGTTCGAGGACTACCCGCGGGCTCAGCTGCTCACGCCGCGACGCTGGGCCCGCGGCGCGCTCACCCCACCCGGCGCGTTCCGCGCGCCCGACGCCGCGGTCGTCGACCCCGGGAGCACCTGATCCCCGACCCGGGAGGCTCATCTACGCTTCGGGCGGTGGAATGGGCTGCGAGCGCGACCTACACGGTCATGTTCACCGACCTCGTGGACTCCACCGCCCTGCGAACGCGTGTCGGCGACGACACCGCCGACGCGCTCCAACGTGAGCACCACGACCTGGTCCGGCGGCTGGTCGACACCCACGGGGGCGCCCTCGTCAAGACGATGGGCGACGGCACGATGACCGCGTTCCTCGGCGCCGCCGATGGTCTCGCGTGCGCGGTGGCGATCCAGCAGAGCATGCACGAGCGCAACCGCCACACGACCGACGCCCTGGAGATCCGCGTCGGGCTGAGCCTCGGTGACGGCCGCTACGAGGACGGCGATCTCAACGGCACGCCGGTGGTCGAAGCGGCACGGCTCTGCGCCGCCGCCGGTGCCGGCGAGATCCTGTCCAGCGCGGTCGTGCGCATCGTCGCGGGATCCCGAGCGACGCACCGCTTCACGGACCTCGGCCCGCTCTCGCTGAAGGGTCTCGGCGAACCCCTCCCCACGGTGCGCGTCGAGTGGGAGCCGTTCGAACCCGGAGAAGCCGACGGCCCGCCGTTCCCGCCCGCTCTCGCCGTGGGGGCACGCATCCCGTTCATCGGGCGCCACGACGAGCTCGAGCGGATGGTCCGGTGCTGGCACCAGGCCACCGAGGGCCGGCGAGCGGTCGTGCTCGTCTCGGGTGAGCCGGGGATCGGCAAGACCCGCCTCGCCGGCGAGCTCGCCCGGCACGCCCACGCACACGGTGCCACCGTCCTCTACGGACGCTGCGACGACGAGCTCGGGGTCCCGTACCAGCCGTTCGTCGAAGCGCTCGCGTTCGTCGTCGAGCAGTACGACCCGGAGCAGTTCACCGCGGCACTGGGCCGGCACGCGAGCGAGCTGACCCGTCTCGTGCCCGGCCTCGCCGAGCACATCGCGGGGCTGGGGCAGCCGGCCACGACCGATCCCGAGACCGCCCAGTACCGGCTCTTCGACGCGGTCACCGGGGCGCTCCGGGCCGGAGCGGACGCCCGGCCCGTCCTCCTCGTCCTCGACGACCTCCAGTGGGCGGCCAAGCCCACCCTGCTCCTCCTGCGACACGTCGCGGCCACCGTCGATCCCGCCCGGCTCATGATCGTCGGCACCTCTCGCGACACCGACCTCTCGCGCTCCCGACCGCTGAGCGGGGCGCTCGCCGACCTCCGCCGCCTCGACGGCGTGGAGCAGATCTCGCTCACCGGCCTGGCCGCACCCGAGGTCGTGGAGCTCCTCGCGCGCATCGCCGGTCACGAGCTCGACGACACCGGTCTGGCGCTCGCCCGGATGATCTACTCCGAGACGGACGGTCATCCGCTCTTCACCGGCGAGGTGCTCAGGCACCTCCGCGACGTCGGCGCCATCGTCGAGGTCGACGGACGATGGACCACCCACGGCGAGGTGACCAGCATCGGGATCCCCGACGGCGTGCGAGCCGTGATCGGCCGCCGCCTCGACCGCCTCTCACCCGCCGCGAACGCCATGCTCCAGCCCGCGGCGGTCATCGGCCTCACGTTCGAGCTGGCCGTGCTCGAAGCCGTCGTCGAGCTCCCGAGCGCAGACCTCCTGGGGGCACTCGACGAAACCGTCGACGCTCGCATCCTCTACGAGACCGCGGCCGGCCAGTACGCCTTCTCCCATGCGCTCGTCCGCGCCACGCTCTACGACGAGCTCCGCCCTACTCGCCGCGCGCACCTCCACGAGGCCGTCGCGGATGCGATCGGCCACGTGCACGCGCAGCAGCTGGACGCGCACCTCGGCGAGCTCGCCTACCACTACTCGCGCGGCGTCGGGACCGGGACCGCTGACCGGGCCGCGGACTTCGCCCGC
>BTUT01000113.1:0-8337 GCA_045862935.1 Acidimicrobiia bacterium | reverse complement strand
CCCGGGTTCCGCAGCTTGTGGTGACACGGGCGCCTGGAAGTGGGGGTTGACCTGGGGTTACGCGCCTTTCGGGTTCGTGCCGCGTGTGTCCACGCGCTTGGGAGGGTGCTCGGAGCGTGTTGTGGCTGGTCAGGCGGGGTGGAGGTGGGTGATCCGGGGTGGCGGATCGACGTCGCAGGCCCGAAGAATGCGTTCGGTTTCCTCGTTGAGCGGGGTGGTCTGGATGACGGTGCCGGCGGTGCCTTGGAGGGTGACGGCGTGCACGCGGCCGAGCTCGGTGGCGATGCGCCGCCAGGTCGTGTCGCAGCGGCGTTCGGCGACGCGGATCAACAGGAGGGCGAGCCAGCACAGCAGCACGTGGGCGCGGATGCGGGGTTCGAGGCGGTGGAACACGGGGCGGAGCTCGAGGGTGGACTTGAGGTCTCGGAATCCGCGTTCGGCTTCGAGGAGGTTCTTGTAGCCGAGCGCGACGTCTTCGGCGGAGAGGTCGGGGTCGCTGGTGGACAGCAGGTATTTGCCGTCGAGGCGTTCTTCGGCGCGGATCTTGGCCCGGTCGATGACGAGGCGGCCGGAACGAAGCTGGCGGAGGTAGCGGCCGAGCGTCTTGTGGTCGCGTAGCGCGCACTCCGTTTTGCGGTGCGTGTCGACGGACACCTTCTTGTTCGTCTTCTTCGCTTTGGCTGCGTCACGGGCTCGGGCGGTGGCGATCGCGTCGAGCTCGGCTTCGAGGCGTGCGACGGCCGCGTCGCGTTGTGCCTTGTCGCGCATCGCTTCGAGCGGGTTGTGGCAGACGATCCAACGCTTGTTCGGTGTCGAGTCGAGACGGACTTCCTTGACCCGCAGGTTGTCGCGCACGATCTGGTAGCGGCCCTGGCGAGCGAGGGCTTCGAACGCGTCGGCGGAGCCGTCGCGCATGCGTTCCCCGGCGATCCAGTGCCCACCGGCGCGGGTGAGGTAGGCGAGGTTCGCGTCCGATGAGAACCCGCGGTCCACGACGGTCACGACCCGCCCGAGCCGCCACCCGCGCAGCCCGTCCTTCACCTCGGGCAAGATCGTCTGGTCGTTGGTGTTGCCCGGCCAGCACCAGCACCGCACCGGGATCCCCTCGCGGGTGACCGCGAGGCCGATCACGATCTGAGGGAGATCGGGGCGGTGGTCCTTCGAGTGCCCGTGACGACGGAAGCCCTCATCGTCGTCTTCGTCGGCTTCGAAGTAGGTGGAGGTCGTGTCGAAGAACAACAAGTCGACTTCGAGGTTCAACAGATCAGCGACAGCGAAGAACACCGCTTCTTGGACCTGGGCTTGCGCATCCGCGGAGACGAGCAGGTCCATCGCCCGATACGCCTGGTCGTCGTCCATCGAGGAGATCCCGGGCAGAGCGACGTCGCAGGTCACCCACTCGGCGGTCGCGAGCTTGCTCATCGGGTCGATCGCCCGGTTGGCAACCAACGCGAACAGGACCCGCTCCACATCGGTCGTGAACTTCCGGCCGCCCAACACCTTCGCCAGTGCCACATCGACACCGAGCTGGCGCCACAACCCGTCGAGCAGCCACGCCGCACCCGCCGAGCGGGCATCAACGACGCTGAGCGCGTCGCCAGCGACCTCGCCGACATCGCCGCCACCGCCGGCGTCGGGTTCGCCCAAGTAACGGTTGATCGAACCGACCAGGCGCCGTAGCCCCTCGACATCGAGGCGGTCCTCGCGGCCCAGGTTCACCAACACCTCAGCCTGGGTCACACCCTCCACACGACGGTTGTGGGCGACCTGCACGTAACGGACCACCGACCCGTCCCGGTTCCGGCGCTGCGTGACCCGCAAATACATGCCCACACACTGACGGATCATCCCGCCAAACACAAGTACTACACACGAAGTCGTGTGCCCACGTTTCCGGGCCCGTCAGAACACCCGCAACCCCCCGACCAGCACCTTCGCGCCCCCAACCCCACTCATGTGCCCATCAACTGCGGAACTCGGGCTTCGCAAACGCGCGACATCGCGGTCGCCGCGTCACGGGAGCCTGGGCATCCGTACCTCGAAGATCGGTTCGTAGAGAAGGGGGATGCGGCGGCTGAGCCACGAATCGACCTCAGTCAGCAGTCGTGGTCAAGCAGCCGTCGGCCGTCACGAAGTACTCGGTGGCGCCCGCGACGAACCCGGTGGACTTCAATCGCCTACTCCACAACTCGACACCGTCGTCGAGTCGTCGTGCGCTGACTCTCTTCCCGTCCGCGATGAGCACGACGGAACCGGCACGGCTAACCCCCAGGTTCTCCCCTGCCACAGACCAGACGGTTCCTCCTGTCCGGACGTCGAGCGCGTCAATGGCACCATCGCGGCCACGAACGATCACTCGGTGTCGGTGTGCGAGGTCCCGGGTGGCCCGAGCCTCCGTGTGGGTCCAAAGGTGGGCGGCGCTGCGCGCGTCGAACGCTTCGACCGTCCCTCCCGCCGTGAAGACGACCACACCGTTCTGAACCTGCAGGTCGAACGGAAACGTACCGGGGAGCAGATCGATCTCGGACACCCTCGAACCAGTCCTCGAGTCGAAGACCACGAGTTTCTCGGTCGCCACACTCTGTCCAGGGCCGAGAGGTGACAGTGCGGACACCACCGCGAGATCACCATCGGATGCCGCGCTGAACGGGCGCATCGCCGGTGGGAGGTCGGAGGTCCACCGGACCCGCCCGTCTCGCCGACTCACCGCCCGGATCTCCACCGGCTCCATGGGGGGTGCCAACGACTCGTCGAACGCAACGGCCTCGGTCGTGATGAAGGACGCACGATCTGCGGCGATGAGCTCCACGCGCGATGGCCAGGTCCGCCACAACTCACGGCCGGTGTCAGGGTCGACGACGCGTAAGAGCGGTTGGCGTTTCACATCCTGGATTGGAATCGGGCCGGGCGGATAGCCAGCCCAGCCGGCACCGAAGGTCGTCTCGTAGTCACGCACCGGTCGAACAGACGCGTCGTTCTCGCGCCATCGCTCATTGCCACTCGCTGCGTCGAGTGCAACGACCGTGCGATCACCACGCCGGTAACGGCGATCATCACTGAAGCAGCGTCGAAGCTCGATCAGGATCGTCCGCGCGGACGCAGCGACCATGATGGCCGCCGCGCCTTCCCGAGCGCCGAAGGTCTCGCGAAACAGCTCCCGCCCATCGGCGCTGGCGATCGCACCGACCCGCGCCGCCTCCTGCAGATCGTCCCGACCCGTGGCCACGCCTGCCGGTCCGGCCACGATCAGTGCCGCCACCAGCCCGGCGCACCATGCCCAGCGGATCCTCACGCGCGCTCCCCCATCAAGACGCACCGTTGCCACACAATTGCACCAGCGGTACCGAGTTGTCGCGCGGGATGACCTCACTCGCCGGTCGAGCTCCCCGGAACAGCGGTCGCCGGCAACTCCCATTGGACTCGGAACAGCAGACCCGGCGATCACACGTTTGCGGGTTCCCCTCCGGGGAACCCGCCGGACATCCCGCGCGACATCCCGCGGGCATCCGAGCTGGTCCCGAACGAACGACCCACATCCGCGGAAACCGGGCTCGTCTGCGGGCCTACGTGGGCATGCGAACGAACCAGTCCCTGACCATGACCGTCGAGCAGGCCGCCGAGGTCCTCGGCATCGCCCGCGCCACGGCGTACGCACTCGTCCGCACCGGCGACATCGCCTGCGTTCGACTCGGCAGGCGCATCGTCGTGCCGGTCGTTCACCTCGCAGAACAGTTGGGTGTCGATCGCGAGGAGGTGTGGGCGGCGCTCGAACCGCCAGCGGTGCCCGAGCCCGTCCATCCGGCGAGTGCCGCAGCGTCCATGCGATCGACCAACGGCCGGAAGCGAGCAGTCGGCTCAGCGCCACCGCCGCTGTTCTGACCGACAACCGGCCGCGTGATGCCGAACAGGACGTCCAACAGGTTTCCCGGAGGGAAACCTGTCAACGTGTGCGCGCTGGATCCGCCCTTCGCGGCAGACGTGAGCGCCCGGTCCGACGGGCGTTCCAGCAGGGCCGGCGGTATGCCGGCCACCCAGTGGCGGTCGATACGTAGACTTTCCGGCATGGCGTTCGAGCGCATCAGCGTGGACCCGGCCCGGATGGGCGGGCTGCCGACGATCCGCGACACGCGGGTCACCGTCGGCATGGTGCTCGGGCAGCTTGCAGGCGGCCGGACGATCGACGAGGTGCTCGCCGACTACCCGTACCTCGAGCGAGAGGACGTGCTCGCCGCGCTCGAGTACGGCGCCGCGGCAGTGAACGAGCGTGAGGTGCCGGTCGCTCGACCGGCATGAAACTCCTCGTCGACGCCAACCTCTCGCCCACGGTCGCCGAGGGACTCATCAACGCCGGGTTCGAGGCGACCCACGTGGCGGCCCTCGGGCTCCTCACCGCGTCGGACGAGGAAATCTTCGACCACGCTGCAGGTGGTGGCTTCGTGGTGGTCACGGCCGACAGCGATTTCGGGATGCTGTTGGCGCGCCGACGCGCAGCGGGCCCGTCGGTCGTGCACCTTCGTGGCGTCGCCGAACTCCCGCCTGTGGAGCACCTGGCGCTTCTCGTCGCCAACCTTCCTGCGGTCGCCGACGACCTCGATCGGGGTGCCATCGCATCGTTGAGCCCGTCCCGACTCGCCGTACGGGACCTGCCGCTGCGCTGATCGGTTGGAGCTACGTCAGCTTCGCCCGGAGGGTTGCGCCGATGGCGTCGGCGGCGGCCCGGTCGAGGGCGCGGCGGCCGTGGGCGTACATCGAGGTGGTGCGCAGGTTCGAGTGACGTAGGCGGTCGCGCACCACGGTCATGGGCACGCCAGCCGAAGCAAGCTCGGTGCCGTGGAAGTGGCGGAAGTCGTGGAGGCGCACGTGGGTGAGCCCGATCTGCTTCCGGAGCCGCTCCCACTGCTTGCCGAAGTGGTCGGGGTGCCAGGGACCGGCACCATCAGCGTCGGGCGAGAACACGTAGGCGTCACCGTCGATGCCCACGCCGCACGCCAGCGCGAGGGCGGCCCGTCGGGCCCGGTACGCCTTGAGGATCGCGACGGTCTCCTCGTCGATCGCCAGCCGTGCGTTGGCGTGGGTCTTGGTGCCCTTCTCGATCACCTGCTTCGGGTCGGCTTCGAGCGGGGTCAGCGCCCGGTGCACGTGCACGTCGCCGTGCTCGAGGTCGATGTCGCACCAGCGCAATGCCGCCGTCTCGCCCCGCCGGGTCCCCAGCGCCGCCGAGAGGCGCAGGAACACGTGCAGCTCCTCGTCGACCTCCTTGGCCGCGTCGAGCGCCCGCGCCACCTCCTCGGGCTCGGGGGCGCTCATCGCCTTGAGGGTCGCCTGCGGCGCCTTCACGTGGGCCAGCGGGTGCGCCGGGAGCCAGCCCCACCGCACGGCGGTCTTCAGGATCCCGGAGAGCAGCACGTGGATCTTGCGGACGGTGACCGGCGACAGCCCGGAGTCGCCGCCGATGAGCCCGGCGTACCACCGCTCCACCCCGAGCGCGCTGAACTTGTGGATCCACGTCCGCCCGAAGGTTGGCAGGAGGTACCGGTTCAGCATCCCCCGGTAGCCGATCCGGGTGTGCGGGCTCAGGTGCCCGGTCGAGGTGGCCCACCACTCGTCGACCAGCTCCTCGAACCGGACCCGGCGGACGAGCCCGGATTGGCCGGTGTCGATCCCGGCGACGAGCTGGGCGAGGCGCTTCTCCGCGTCGCGCCGGGAGCCCCGGACGGTCTCGACGACGTAGCGCCGCTTGCCGGTCTCGTCCGTGCCGGCGAACACCCGCAGCTCGTACGCCGTGCCGGTGGGTCCGGTCCGGACGCGGATGTGTCCTCGCACCGAGGCCTCCCGAGTGATTCGCAAACGATTCGCAAATGGCCTGGACAGGCATTGCGACCGTGCGTCACTCGGATCGAGAAACGGCCTCTGAACTGCGCAAACGTCTTGGAGGCGGTGGCGGGAATTGAACCCGCGTCCAGGGTTTTGCAGACCCTTGCCTGAGCCACTCGGCTACACCGCCGCGTCGGGGCGGTTCCGCGGAGCCACCCCACCAGGGCTCCGAGGTTAGCGAGTCGCTGCTGGCGCGGATCGCTCCGGATGCGCCACGCTGGACCCGTCGAGCCGAGGGGGTGCGCCGTGAGCGTGAACGGCTGGTGGGTCGCCGACAGCGACATGCACGTGCTGGAGCCGCCGGACCTGTGGCAGCAGTACATGGACCCGCGCTGGGCGTACGCCGCCCCGGTGGGCCTCACGAACCTCGACGCGCGCGACATGCGCGTCCAGGTGAAGAACCGCGTGGTTGCCCGCGTCAGCGACCTCCGGCCCGGCGCGTACGACGGGCTGTGGTCCAACGAGCACGTGAGCGTCTTCGCGCACGCCGAGGAACGCGGGTGGGACGCGAAGTCACAGCTCACGGCGATGGACATGGAGCAGCTCGACTCCACCGTGCTGTTCCCGAGCCGCGGATTGTTCGTGCTCGGCATCCCGAGCACCGAGTGGATGGGACCCGACGGCCTCGAGCCGGACCTCGCGCTCGCGATCGCCCGTGCGTACAACGACTGGATGCACGACTTCTGCAACGAGGACCCCGCGCGGATGCACGGCGCCGCGATGCTCGCACCGCACGACGTGGCCGGCTCCGTCGACGAGCTGGCCCGCTGCGTCGAGGACTACGGCTTCAAGGCCGCGTTCCTCACGCCCGGCCTCCCCGACCGTCGCCCGTGGCACGACCCCGTCTACGACCCCATCTGGGCCGAGTGCGTGCGTCTCGGCGTCCCCGTGTGCTTCCACGGCGGCGGCAAGACGTACGCCCAGCCCGACTTCGCGTTCGGCGACGTCCTCGGGCCCACGACGCTGTGGCACCCCTTCAACCAGCCCCTCGGGATCATGTTCGTCGCCACGTGCCTCGCGGGCGGCGGGGTGCTCGAGCGCTTCCCCGAGCTGAAGGTCGGGCTCCTGGAGGGGAACTGCGCGTGGATGCCGTACATGGCCTACCGCTGGGACGAGCACTGGGAGTGGCTCGGCAAGTACGAGACGCCCGAGGTGCTGCGCAAGCCCTCGGAGTACCTGTTGGCGCAGTGCTACTTCTCCGTCGAAGCCGACGAATCCCCCGCGCGCCACTACATCGACGAGTTCGGCGATCACAACCTCGTGTTCTCCACCGACTACCCCCACGCCGATTCCAAGTTCCCGCACGCGACGGAGTCGTTCCTCGGGCTCGAGCTGCCCCAGGACTCCAAGCGCAAGATCCTCTGGGAGAACTACGCGCGCCTCTACGGGCTCCCCCTCGACGGGCCGACCGTGTGAGCCCGCACCACCCGCGCCACCCGAAGCAACCGGGGTCGCCGAACCTCCGGAGCGTCCGGAGCAACTGGAAGGGAAGCCGATGAGCGTGAACGGACTACGCGTCGCCGACAGCGACATGCACGTGATGGAGCCCGCCGACCTCTGGACGCGCTACATCGCGCCCGAGTGGCGCCACGCCGCGCCGGTCGGCATGGCCGAGCTGCACCGCGACATGCGCGTCAGGGTCAAGGGCACCGTCCTCACCCGGGTCGCGCCGGCCAAGCCGAGCTTCGACGTGACGGTGGGCTGGAAGCCCCACCAGGACTCCGCGTACGGGGCCGCCGAGGCAAGCCAGTGGGACCCGGCGTCGCAGCTCTCCGCGATGGACGCCGAGGGCCTCGACGTCGCGGTGCTGTTCCCGAGCCGCGGGCTGTTCGTGCTGGGTCTCGACAGCACCGAGCAGGTGGGCGCCGAGGGCCTCGAACCCGCACTCGCCGCCGCGATCGCGCGCGCCTACAACGACTGGCTCCACGAGTTCTGCCAGGCCGACCCGTCACGGCTCCTCGGCGCCGGGCTCCTCGCGCCCCACGACGTGGATCTGGCCGTCGCGGAGATCGGCCGCTGCGTCGACGACCTCGGGTTCAAGACCGTGTTCGTGCACCCCGGCCTCGTGCGGCGACGCCGCTGGCACGACCCGGCGTACGACCCGATCTGGGCCGAGTGCGAACGTCGCGGCATCGCGGTGTGCTTCCACGGCGGCGGGCAGAACATGCTCCAGCCCGACTACAGCCTCGGTTTCGACTCGATGATGCTGTGGCACACGTTCGGCCAGCCGATCGGGATCATGGCCGTCACCGCGAGCCTGTGCGGCGGCGGGGTCCTGCACCGCTTCCCCGCCCTGCGCGTCGGGCTGCTCGAGGGCAACTGCGGGTGGGCGCCGTGGCTGCTGCACCGGCTCGACGAGCACTGGGAGTGGCTGGGCACCATGGAGGCGCCCGAGCTCGACCGCGCGCCGTCGGAGTACTTCCGCTCGAATTGCTATCTCAGCATCGAGGCCGACGAGCTGCC
>BTUT01000112.1:0-8352 GCA_045862935.1 Acidimicrobiia bacterium | reverse complement strand
GTGGCGACGATCTCGTCCCACGTCGCAGGCAGGTCGGCGAAGCGGTAGTAGTACCAGATCCGGTCGATCATGACCTCGAAGGCGAGGCTCACGAGCGCGGGGTCCTGACCCTCGGGGACCCGGCCGAGCTTCTCGAAGATCTCGGCGAGGCGTCGCGAGGTCGCCATCTTCGCCCGCATCCCGGCCCGGCGCAGCTCTTCGTCGCCGAAGCCCGCCTGGCCCCACACGACCAAGAACGCGCCATCCTTCTCGAGCATCTCCAGATAGAGGGAGACGATCTGCTGGATGGCGTCGTCGGGCGACTCGTCGGCGATCCTCGCCATCTCCATGAGCAGCGCGCTCATGGCCCCGTAGGTCTCGTTGCCGATCCGAACGAGCAGGTCGCGCTTGGTCGGGTAGTACGTGTAGAAGGACGCCCGCGACACCCCGGCGGCCTCGGCGATGTCATCGATGCTGGTGCCGAAGTAGCCCTTGGCCAGGAAGACCTCCCGCGCCTTCTCGGCGATGAGGGCGGAGGTGCGCTGCGCCCGGCGGCCCATCGTCGGCGCCGGCATCCGGGCCTCGCCTCGGATGCCGAGGTCGCCGTCCGTGCCACTGCGCTTCGCCACGATCACTGCTCCTCGGTTCCCGATGTCGCGGTCGATCCGATGTCGGGCGACGTCGCGCGAATCCTGGCCGGTGGCTCGCTCGCGAGGTCCGGCGAGACTTGATACTACCGTCAGAAAGCCGGTTGTCCGGGTCCTCCGGGGAACCCGCGCCCTCGCCAACGGTCTTGTTTCCCGACCTTGGGTGGGGTGACTGGCATCGGCGGACCGCGTCTGCGTAACCTGACAGATCCATCAAGTCTGGGTTCGAGAATCCGGCCCAGGACGCGATGGACGGCACGGTGCAGCAGTCAGCTGCCCGAACGAGGGGGGAATCCGGCCGATGTCTCGTAGGTCTCTGCTTCGCTGGCTCACGACGGTCGTGGCCGTCTGTGTGCTCGCAACGGCGCTCGCCGCGCCCGCCGCGGCTGCGCCGCAATCCGCTCCGAGCCAGAAGAGCACCGCGCTGCTCCCGAACGAGGGGAAGTGCGACAAGAAGCTCGCCCCGGTCGAGGTCGGCCTCATCACCTCGTGGGACAACCCGGTCCTCGACCTCGGTGACCAGGTCACCGCCGCCGAGGTGTCGGTGGAGGCCTTCAACAACAAGCGCGCCGGTGTGGGCGGCCACTGCATCGAGCTCACGACCTGCAACGACGGCGCCGACCCCGGCAAGGCCGTCGACTGCGCCCGCCAGTTCGCCAGCAGCGGCATCGTCGCGACGATCAACGACACCACCTCGTGGGCGTCGGCCGACGTCGGGAAGATCCTCAACGACGCCGGCATCCCGCGGATCGGGCTGAGTCCGGCCACCGCTGACCTCTCCGCGTCGAACACCTACACGATCGGCGCCGGCGGCGCGGGCACCACCTTCATGATGGTCCCTCCGCTCGGCAGAACCGGACACAAGAAGGTGTACCTGATCGGAGTCGACAACCCACAGATCGACGCGCTCGCCGCGATCATGAAGCCGATGATCGCGGCCAACGGCATGGAGCTCGTCGGCGTGTCGAAGGTCCCCGCCGGCACCACCGACTACCAGCAGTTCATCCTGGCTGCCGAGCGGGCGGGTGCCGACAGCGTGATGATGCCGCTCGATCAGGCCCAGGCGGTCCAGGTCCTCAACGCGGCCAAGCAGCTCGGCACCGACCTCGACTTCTCGGTGAGCCTCGGGACCTTCGGCGTCGACGACATCAAGGCTCTCGGCGATCTCGGCAAGCAGATGTACTTCAACGCCGAGATCCCGCCCGTGGCGGGCGACGCGAAGCGCTGGCCGATCCTGAAGACGGTGCAGAAGGACTTCAACGCCTCGGGTGAGGAGGTCCTCAAGACCAACAAGGTGAAGACCAGCCCGTTCCGGTCGTGGATCGCCACTTACCACCTCAAGAAGATCGCCGAGGAATACGCGGACCCGGACAACCTGACACGCGCGTCGATGACGCAGGCCATGAACGCCGCGGCCGCGGTCGACACGTTCGGCCTCATCCCGCCGTGGACGCCGAACCAGGGTTTCGAGCCGGCGCCGCTGGGCTTCAACCGGATCTCGAACCCCTGGTACTTCTGGGGCACGTGGAACGGCAAGAAGTTCGTCCTCGAGGAGGACCAGATCCACGTGGCGAACGAGCTGGCCGGCACCACGACCTACCCGCAGCCCACGGGCTGATCCGCCGACCGAACGGGGCACGGGCCGCGCCCGGGGGTCGAGACCACCCTCGGGCGCGGCCCGTCCGTTCGCATCGGTTCTCCGTCGCTGACCGTTACCGCTGATCACACGGATCGCTGCGAGGCACCATGACCACGTTCCTCCAGGTGCTCGTCACGGGGCTCGGCCTGGGCGCCACCTACGCGTTGTTCGCCCAGGGGATCGTGCTGGTCTACCGCGGTTCCGGCATCGTGAACTTCGCCCAGGGCACGCTGGGCATGCTCGCGGCCTACCTCGCCTTCGTCGAGCTCCACGGCAATGCCGGCCTGCCCATGGCCGTCGCGATCGCCGGTGGGATCGCCGCGTCGGTCGTCGTCGGACTGGCGTTCTCCGTGATCGTGTTGCGACCGCTGGCCCGCGCCGCACCGATCACCCGACTCATCTCGACCCTCGGTCTGCTCATCGTGGTGCAGTCGGCGGTCGCGCTGCAGTACGGCAGCAACTCCTATCCCGTGATGCCCTATCTCCCCCACGACACGTTCGACTGGGGCGGCGTAAGGGTGCAGGAGCAGGTCCTCTACATCGCCGCGATCTCCGTGCTCGTCACCATTGCACTCTGGGCGTTCACGCGCTACGCGCGCTTCGGTCTCGCCATCACCGCTTCGGCCGAGAACGAGCGTGCGGTCCAGACGTTGGGCTGGTCGCCACACCTCCTCTCCGCGGTGACCTGGGGCGTGGGCGCCGGCCTCGCCGGGGTCGCCGGCGTGCTCCTCGCCCCGCTCAGCGGGCTGTCGACGCTCACCTTCACGCTCATCGTCACCGTGACCGGGATGGCGGCCGCGCTCCTCGGCGGGTTCCGCTCGTTCCCGCTCACCTTCGTCGGCGCACTCGTGGTCGGTTTCGGCGAGGCGCTCGTCACCAGCTACCGGTTCGACCTCGAGAACTTCTTCGGCATCGGCGTGCTCCCCGGCATCGAACGAGCGGTCCCGTTCCTCGTGATCCTCGCCGTGCTCGTGATCCGTGGTCGCGGCCTGCCGCTGCGGAGCCACGTCACCGACCGACTGCCCAAGCTCGGCACCGGGAAGGTGAACGTTCCCGCACTGCTCGTCGCAGTCGCGGTCACCATCGTGCTGCTGTTCGGGGTAATGGACGACCGCTGGGCCCAGGCGACCTACATCTCCGCGACCTCGGCCGTCGTGGTGCTCTCGATCGTGGTGCTGACCGGCTATGCGGGACAGCTCTCCCTCGGGCAATGGGCGCTGGCCGGCGCGGGCGCGTTCATCGCCGGCAACTTCGTCCTCCGCCTTGACCTGCCGGTCGAGATCGCGGTGCCGCTCGGCATCGTGCTCACGGTGCCGGTCGGCCTCCTCTTCGCGCTGCCCGCACTGCGCACGCGCGGCGTGAACCTCGCGATCGTCACGCTGGGCCTCGGCTTCGCGATCCAGGCGGTGGTGTTCACCAAGACCGACTGGGTGGCGGAGAAGGGCAGCGTCGACGGCGGAACCCGCATCGGCGCCCCCGACATCCTCGGGTGGAAGGTCGACGCGGGAACCCATCCCCACCGCTGGGCCCTGGTGTGCATCATCGGGTTCCTGCTCGCCGCGCTGGTGGTGGCCAACCTCCGTCGGTCGCGGACGGGGCGGCGCCTCATCGCGGTCCGTACCAACGAGCGTGCCGCCGCGTCGCTCGGGATCTCGGTGTTCGGCGTGAAGCTGTACGCGTTCGCGGTGGCCGCAGCGATCGCGGGACTCGCCGGGATCCTGTTCGGGTTCCGTTCCTCGATCGTGACCTACGAGCAGTACAGCCCCCTGCAGTCGATCTTCAGCGTGGGCTGGGCCGTGATCGGCGGCCTCGGCTTCGTGGTCGGCGCGGTGGTGTCGGCGCCCAACGCGCTCGGCGGACTCGGCACGGTCTTCATGGACCAGGTGCTCTCGATCGGCAAGTGGGACGCGCTCGTGGGTGGGGTCATCGTGCTGCTCGTGGTGGTGTTCCACCAGGACGGCATCGCCGAGGTGGCGTGCCACGGCGTGCGCTCGGTACGCAACCGAGTGCGGCGCCAGCCTGCCGCAACTCCGGCCGTCCTCCCCCGGGCTGCACCCCGGCCCGTCGCACCCGAGACCCTCACCGTGGACCACCTCACCGTGCGCTTCGGTGGCGTGATCGCGGTCGACGACGTGAGCTTCGAGGTCCGGCCCGGCGAGGTGGTCGGGCTCATCGGGCCCAACGGCGCCGGCAAGACCACCGTGATCGACGCGGTCACCGGGTTCGTGAAGCCCAGCGCCGGCACGGTCACGATCGGAGGCGTTGCTGCGGAGCGGTGGTCGGCCACCAAACGGGCGCGCCGGGGCCTCCGACGCTCGTTCCAGTCGCTCGAGCTGTTCGAGGACGTGAGCGTCGAGGACAACATCCGCGCGGGCGCCGACGCGGGCGCCTCGTGGGCCTCCTGGCTCACCGACCTCGTCTGGCCCCGGCAGCACGAGCTGCCCGAGACGGCGGTGGCGGCCATCCACGAGTTCGCGCTCGAGGAGCACCTCTCACGCTTGCCGTCGGAGCTCCCCTACGGGCGGCGACGCCTCGTCGGCATCGCGCGCGCCGTGGCGAACGGCCCGTCGGTGATCATGCTCGACGAGCCGGCCGCCGGCCTCGACGAGACCGAGAGCCGCGAGCTCGCCACGCTGATCCGCCGCCTTGCCGCCGAGCGGGGCATGGCCGTGCTGCTCGTCGAGCACGACGTCGGCCTCGTGATGTCGACCTGCGACCGGATCGTGGTGCTGAACTTCGGCTCCGTCATCGCGAGCGGCACCCCCGACGAGATCCGCAGCCACCCGGAGGTCCGCGTCGCCTACCTCGGCGACGAGCACGCGCCGACATCCGGTGCGACGACCGACGCCGAATCCGTGAGGACTCCCTCGTGAGCACCGAGCCCGCCGACGCCCCGACCACGACCCCGTTGCTCGAGTGCCGCGGCCTCTCGGCCGGCTACGGCGAGCTCGCGGCCGTGCGTGACCTCGACCTCGCAGTGAACGCCGGTCAGGTGGTGGCGCTCATCGGACCCAACGGCGCCGGCAAGACATCAACGCTCCTCGCGCTCGCCGGCGAGCTGCCGCTCATGGGCGGCGAGGTCCGCTGGATGGGCGAGGTCACCCGCGCCCCGATGCACAAGCGCTGCCGGTCGGGCCTGGGGTTCCTCACCGAGGAGCGCTCGGTCATCATGAGCCTGACCACGGCCGACAACCTGCGCCTGGCGGGCGTCCCCGTCGACGCCGCGTGCGAGCTGTTCCCCGAGCTGACGCCCCTGCTGCGCCGCACCGCCGGCCTGCTCTCCGGCGGGGAGCAGCAGATGCTCTCCCTGGCCCGAGCCCTCGGCCGCGCACCACGCGTGCTGCTCGCCGACGAGCTCTCCCTCGGCCTCGCGCCGCTCGTGGTGGAGCGCCTCCTCACCGCCGTGCGCGCCGCGGCCGACAGCGGCGTGGGCGTGCTCCTCGTGGAGCAGCACGTGCGGCAGGCCCTCGCCATCGCCGACCACGTGTACGTGATGGACCGCGGCAGCGTCGTGCTCTCCGGCCCGGTCGCCGAGGTGCACGATCGCCTCGACGAGATCGAGGCCGCCTACCTCTCCAGCCTCGGTTGAACCGGCTGGGGCTCTCCCCCACCTCGGACCCGCATCGCTGGCGCGTGCGCGTCGAGGACGAAGTCGTCACCTCGGCCGGGGCCCTCCACGGGGGCTGCGGCTTCGGTGCCGCGGTCGACGCCATGGTCGCGTCGAGCGGACGCCCGCTGGTCTGGGCGACCGCGCAGTTCGTCGCCCACGCCGCGGCCGGATCGGTCCTCGATCTCGGCGTCGACCTGGTGGTGCAGGGCCATCGGGTCACCCAGGCCCGGGCCCGCCTCGCGCACGGCGACCACGAGGTGCTGACCGCGGTGGGCACGTTCGGAACGCGCGACTTCGCCGTCGAGCGCACCTGGGTCGGCCCACCCGAGACCCCGGCCCCGCTCGAGTGCCCACAGCGGGAGCGGGGTCGCGAGGTCCTCCTCGACGCGTGGCAGGCCCGGGTCGCTCGGGGCCGTTTGCCGGAGGATCTCGACGGCCGGCCGGGATCGGGACGGTCCGCGTCGTGGTACCGCCTCCCGGAGGGCCGGCGCACGGTCACCGCGGGCGACCTCGCCGTGCTGGGTGACTTCCTGATCCTCGACCTCTCCGATGCACTCGGGTTCCCGGTGACCGGCAACAGCCTCGACAACACCCTCCGGGTCGGCACGCCCGCCGCCTCCGAATGGGTGCTGGTCGACGCCCAGGTCAGCCTGGTGGCGCGCGGCTTCGGATCGGTGCAGGCCCAACTCTGGTCCGACGACGGCGCGCTGCTCGGGATCGCGTCGCAAACCATGGTTGTGCGCACGCTCGACACCGACGGGCGGTCGACCCGCACCGCCAAGCGCTACGCCTGATCCCAGGGAACTCCAAGGTTGGGGGTTCCTTCGGTGTGGCTGAGAACAGCGTTTACACTCGCGCCGTGGTGCAATCGTCCGCAACCCGCGTCGAGCAGTACCGCGAGGAACGGGAGCGGATCCTGCGGGCGGCATTCTCGTTGATGACCCGGGGCGGTGACTCGGGGACCTCCGTGCACGACATCCTGGGGGAGGCGGGCCTCTCGACCCGGGCCTTCTACCGGCACTTCCCGTCGAAGGACGCGCTGGTCCTCACGATGTACCGCACGGCCGCGGCGCGCCTGACCGACGAGCTCTCGGCCGCGGTGGCCGGGGAGCCGGGCCCGGCCGAAGCGCTCACGTCCTGGATCCGCCACTACCTGGCGGTCGTCTTCGACCCCCGCCGCGCCCTCCAGGCCACACTGCTCAGCTCCGCGGAGGTCCGGGCCGTGCCCGGGTACGACGCGGTGCGCGAGGAGCAGGTCCGGGTGCACCGCACCATCCTCACCGAAGTCGTCCGAGGTGGTCGCCGCCTGGGCACGTTCCCCGACGCCAACGATCCCGACGAGGACGCCCGCGCCGTGCTGTCGGTGGTCGCCGGGCTCATCGAGGCCCGGCTGGCCGGCGCGCCGACTCCCGACTGGGCTGCAGCGACCGCGCACACCGCCGACCTCTTCCTCCGCGCGTTCGGCGCCCGAGCGACCGAGGTCGGCTCAGGTTGACGAGCCCTTGTGAAAATGGTATTTTCACTCGGATGACCGAGAAGAAGATCTGGGCCAACTCCGGCGACTCCCACCTCGTCGAGCCCGACGACCTGTTCGCCACGAGCCTCCCACCCGCACTCGCCGAGCGGATGCCCCGCAGCGAGAAGGACGACGACCAGAGGATGGAGACGATCTTCGTCGACGGCCAGTCGTTCCGTCGCCGCATCCCCCGCGCGCTGGACCTCAAGGACGACCAGGGCCTCAACGTCTTCGAGCGCGCGCCCGGCGCCAACGACAAGGCGCTGCGGCTCGTGGACCTCGACCAGGAAGGGATCTGGGCCGAGCTCGTCTACCCGTCGATCGGGATCTGGATGTCGTCGATCCGCGACCCCGAGCTGCTCGCCGCCGGATGTCGCGCCGTCAACGACTGGGCCATCGAGTACCAGCGATTCTCGCCCCGGTACGTGTGCACCGCGACGATCCCACTGCTGACCGTCGAGTCTGCGGTAGCCGAGATCGAGCGGGCGGCCGACATCGGATACAAGGCCGCGTACTTCTCGGTGGCGCCTCCGGTCGCCGACGATTGGAACCGTGAGTCGTGGGAGCCCGTGTGGGCTGCGCTCGAGGCCACCGGGCTCGTGTGCGGGTACCACATCGGGACCGAGCCCCACGACGCGTCGACCTTCCACGGCGGATACTTCGGTGGGCCGGGCGGTGCGCTGATCAACTACGTGGAGACCACCTACGGCGGTCAGCGCGCGGTGACCAAGATGATCGCGTCGGGCGTCTTCGACCGTCACCCCGACCTCCGGGTCATCGTGTCGGAAGGCGGCGCCACCTGGGGCCCGTTCATCGCCGACCGGCTCGACGAGGCCTACCGCCAGCACGCCACCGCGGTCCGCCCGAAGCTCTCCCGCTTGCCCAGCGAGTACCTCTACGAGAACGTCTACGCGTCGTTCCAGCACGACCGCTCGGCCGTGGCCGCGAACTGGGCCATGGG
>BTUT01000111.1:0-8372 GCA_045862935.1 Acidimicrobiia bacterium | reverse complement strand
TGCGCGATCACCGTCTGCTCGTGCGACGGGTACGGGTGGAGGTGGCTGGCGAGCAGGGAGACCCCGAAGAAGAGGACGCCGAGGATCAACGCCATCCACACGAGGGTGGTGGCCGCGTTCTTCGACTCGGGGCGCCGGAAGGCGGGCACGCCGTTCGAGATCGCCTCCACGCCGCTCAGGGCCACGGCACCCGACGAGAACCCCTTCAGGACGAGGAACAGGCTGAGCGAACCGCCCGTCACGGCGCCGTGCCAGCCCGGATCGTCGAGGGGCACGTGCCCGGGGTCGTTGCCGAGGAACACCCGGTAGAGCCCGTAGACCACGAGTCCGCCGAGGACGACGATGTAGAGGTACGTCGGGAGGGAGAAGAGCGCGCCCGACTCCTTCACGCCGCGCAGGTTCGCGAGGGTGATGATCGTGATGAGCACGAGGCCGAGGAGCACGCGGTGCTCCTCGAGGCTCTCGAACTCGGGGATGGAGATGATCGCCGCGACCCCCGCCGAGATCGACACCGCCACGGTGAGCGTGTAGTCGACGAGCAGGGACGCACCGGCCACGAGCGAGGGCATCTCGCCGAGGTTCTCGCGGCTCACGACGTAGCTCCCGCCCCCGTTCGGGTAGGCGAAGATCGTCTGGCGGTACGAGAACGCGACCATGGTGAGCAGCAGCGCCACGGCGATCGCGATCGGGACGAGGGTGTCGAGGCCGAGCGCCAGGCTCGACGCCCCCACCGCGGTGACGAACAGGATCTCCTCGGTGGCATAGGCGGTCGACGAGATGGCGTCCGACGAGAACACCGCGAGCGCGACCTTCTTCGAGATGCGCTGGTGCTCCTGCTCGGTCGTGGCGAGCGGCCGGCCCACGAGCAGCCGCTTGACGATCTCGAGCATCCCCACTCCACGATGGCGGCCGGAGGCACCGGTTCGCCCCATGCTGCCACCGCCGCGCCGGTGGCGGCACCATCGGCACCACCCCGTTAGCATCCGGTCGTCTCGGGAGGGCGCCGTGCACGTCGTGGTCGTCGGTTGTGGACGAGTGGGAACCGAGCTCTCCGGGGTGCTCGAGCACGCCGGGCACACGGTCACCATCATCGACAAGAACCCCCGCGCCTTCCGGCGCCTGCCGGCGACGTTCTCGGGGCGCACGATCGTCGGGCTCGGGTTCGACCGCGACGACCTCGCCGAGGCCGGCATCGAGGGCGCCGGCGCGCTCGCCGCGGTGACCAACGGCGACAACACCAACATCCTCACCGCGCGCATCGCCCGCGAGAACTTCGGCATCGAGCGCGTGGTCGCCCGCATCTACGACCCCCGGCGCGCGGTCATCTACCAGCGCCTCGGCATCCCCACCGTCGCGACGGTCTCGTGGACGACCGATCAGGTGCTGCGCCGCCTCCTGCCGAGCAGCGAGCAGCCGCACGACTGGATCGACCCGAGTGGCAAGGTGTGCCTGGTCGAGTTCAACCTCCCGATCGTGTGGGCCGGGCGCAAGCTCGCCGGGCTCAACGAGCCGGGCCGGTTCTGGCTCACCGCGGTGGCCCGTCTCGGCGAGGCGCAGATCGCCGCGTCCGGGGCCATGGGCCAGGAGGGCGACGTGCTGCTGTTCGTCTCGGCGGTCGACGCGCTCGACGAGCTGCGCGACCGCCTCGACCGAGGACCGGAGCACTGATGCGGGTCGCCATCGCCGGAGCCGGCAACGTCGGCTCCTTCATCGCCAACGACCTCTACGCCGCGGGCCACGAGGTGCTGCTCATCGAGCAGCAGGCCGAGATCCGCGATCGCGCCGAGGTCGCCGAGGGCGTCGAGTGGCACATCGCCGACGCCTGTGAGGTGTCGTCGCTGCGCGAGGCGGGGCTCGAGCGCTGTGACGTGGTCGTGGCGGCCACCGGCGACGACGAGGACAACCTCGTGGTCTCGCTCCTCGCGAAGCAGGAGTTCGCCGTACCGCGCGTCATCGCCCGCGTGAACCACCCCCAGAACGAGTGGCTCTTCAACGAGAACTGGGGCGTCGACCTCTCCGTCTCCACCCCCCACCTGATCACCGCGCTGGTCGAGGAAGCCGTGACCGTCGGGCGGCTCGTGCGCCTCCTCCACTTCGAGGGGGGCAACGTGCGCCTCGTGGAGGTCACCCTCGCCGACGACGCGCCGGTGATCGACAAGGCGATCCGCGAGCTCGATCTGCCTCGCGACGCCACGATCGTGGCGGTCGTGCGGGAGGAGCACGTGGTGATGCCCCGGGGCGACACCGTGTTCGAGGTGCGCGACGAGGTGCTCGCCCTGGTCACGCCGGACTCCGAGGAGGAGATGCGCCGCATCCTCACCGGCGCGTGAGATGCGCCGCCGGTGGCGGACCGGCGCGCGTTGCCCGTCAGGCGAGGAAGGTGTACTGGGGGTTGTAGAGCACTCGCTGCTTGCCGTCGCGCGCCACCATCCCCTCGATCGCCAGGCGGCGCCCGGGCGTCATCCCCGCGATCTTGCGGCGCCCGAGGAACACCGCCGTGGCGGAGTGCTGGCCATCGGAGAAGGTGACCTCCAACGCCGGCGCACCCGCGCGCGGCACGATCCGCACCGACCGCACCTCACCGCCGGTCGCGGCCCGAGATCGCGGCTCGAGGTCGTCGATCGCCGTGAAGCCGGAGGCTGCACAGAAGGCGGCGAGGTCCTCACGGTCGAGCTGCTCGACCGGCGTGGTGAGCCGGTGCACGGTCTTCCGAAAGGCCACGAACGATACGTTACCGGCGCCCCGGTGCCCCCACGTCGGCCCTGGCGACTCGTAGCCTGACCGCCATGCTCGATGGTCCCCCGAGACTCGGTCGCGCGGCCGGGTCCCCCGCTCGCCGCGCGTCCACACGCATCGCCGCCGTCGCGGCGCTCGCCATCGCGGCCCTCGCCGCCGTGTCGGGCGCGCCCCCCGCCGGCGCGGCGAAGAAGCCCCGCCCCGTCGTGTCGATCGTGCCCGGCGAGCTCACCGTGTACCGGGTCGGTGACGCACCGCCGACCCTGCCCGACAGCGTGCGCGACAAGGTGATGGCGACGCTCGGCGCGTACGTCAATGCCGCCACCGTGAGACCCCTCCAGAAGGGCACGGTCGACGACGCGGCGCTCGCCGGCGCTCTCGGCCCGTCGGTCACCGCGCGCCTCGGCGGGCCCGACCGGGCTGTGCTCCTCGACGAGGGCGTGCCCCGGGCCACGAAGAAGATCGTGGTCGCGGCCGCGCCCGTCGCCCTGACCGGGCTCGCCGACGCCCAGGGCAACGTCGTGGTGGTCACCGCCGGGCTCGACGCCACCACCACCACGAAGACCGAGAAGGGCAAGGTGTCGATCAAGCGCACCGGCGAGCTCGTACTCACCCCCGAGGCCGACACCTGGAAGATCACCGGCTACACGCTCACCGTCGATCGCATCGGCCGCGGGCTCGGGGCGCCGGCGACGCCCACCGCGACGGCCGCGCCGACCGCGCCGGCCGCACCCGCTCAGGGGTCGACGACGCGATGAGGAACCCCCTCGTTCGACTCCTCGTGGCCGTCCCGCTGACCGGTCTGCTCCTCGCCGGGACGATCACCGCCGCCTGGCTCGTGCTCGGTGCCCCCCAACCCGCGCGCGCCGTCACCTGGTTCGCCGTGCACCGGACCGCGTCGTCCGGGAGCTTCGCCACGGCCCCCGAGCAGCCCTTCTTCATGCTGGTGCTCGGCAACGACGGCCGCACCGACGCCGACCCCGGCCTCGGCGACGCCATCCACGTGGTGGGCGTGAACCCCGCCACCGGGGACGCGAGCATCCTCGACGTCCCCCGCGACACCGAGGCCCCGAGCGGCGGGAAGATCAACGGCTACCACGCGAACGGTGGGCTGCCCGCGATCGTCGAGCAGCTCGAACGCATGATGGGGATCGACATCTCGTACGCGATCACCACGAACTTCCCCGGCTTCGTCGACATGGTCGATGCGATCGGCGGCGTGGACATCGAGGTCACCGAGCGGATGCAGGACCACGACTCCGGCACCGACTTCGAGCCCGGTCCCCAGAAGATGAGCGGGGCGTCGCTCCTCGCGTACTCGCGCGACCGCAAGAGCTATCCCACCGAAGGCGACCGTCAGCGGACGGTGAACCAGGGCAAGGCGATCATCGCTGCGCTCGCGACGCTGCGGGCCCAGAACCCCGGGGCTGCCGGCACGGCACGGCTCATCGCGCAGCTCGCTCGGCACGTCCGGACCGACGGCGTGGACCTCGAGCAGATGTACGAGCTCGGCCGCCTCGCGCTGTCGCTCGACCCGGCCCGCATCAAGAACGTGCTCGTGCCCACCGGCGCAGCCGGCGGGACGAACCTCGCGGTCACGCCCGCGGCCCGCGACCTGTTCGCCGACTTCGCCGACGACGCCATCCTCCAGAGCCACTGACCGGCGGGCAACGCTCGCCAAGGTGACCACTACGGCGCGGGGAGCACCTGCCCGAGCACCTCGGCGCTCGCGGACACCCGCGCCACGCGGCCGAGCACCGGGACGTCGATCTCGACCGTGACCGTGACCTGCCCTCCGGCTCCGGCGCAGTCGCAGTCGACGAGCCGCGCGCCGTTGGCCCCCGCGGTGGACGCGGCGTCGGCCGCCGCTCTCGCCGGCGCCTGCGCGGACGCGAGCGCTTCCGCGGCGGCGAGCGCCGCCGCATCCGCGGCGGTCTGGGCCCGTGCCCGCGCGAGCAGCGCCGCGCCCACGCGCGCCGCGCCGAGCACGAGCACCATGCCGAGCACGAGCACCGCGATCATCACCACGGCGACGGAGCCCCACTCGCGCTGACGGTCGCGTCGCCAACGGGCTCCGCGGCGGGCTCCGCGGCTCGGTCCGCGGCGGGCTCCGCGGCTCGGTCCGCACCTCACGTCAACGCTCGACGCGCATCACGGCGCGGCTCTTGAGCACCGGATCCGGGAACAGCAGCCCCACGAGCGGGACGTCGGTGACCGACCGGTACGACACCTCGACCCCGATCGGCTCCCCGACCGATGGTCGGGCATCCACCTCGACCGTCGCCTCCGGGAGCGTGCGACGGGCCGCGGCCACCGCGCGTGCTGGATCGGGCGTGACGCTCGCCTCGCGCGCGGCCTCGCGCGCGGCGTGGACCACGGCGAGATGATCACGGACCAGGAGCCCCACCTGGATGACGGCCAGCATCGCCATCACGAGGAGCGGCAGCAACAGGGCGAGCTCCACGGTCGCCTGACCGGGTTCCCCACGCGAGCGGGGAACCCGGCCGAGCGACACGGTCACGGGAGGATCTTCCCGACGACCTCGTCGAAGAGCTTGCCGATCGCGTGGCTGTTGGTCGCCCACGCGATGAGCAGCGTCCCGATCGCGGCCGCACCCAGGATCACCAGCGCGTACTCCGCGGTGGTCTGGCCGGCGTCGTCGGCGAACCGCCGCGTGATCCGGCCCCGCAGGTCGACGAGTCCGCGTCGGACCCGTGTCGTGAGCACTGCCATCTCTCCTCCTCAGGAGTTGCGCAGCCCGGCCAGCAGGGTGGGAACCACCGTGAGCAGGCCGAACGCGGGGAGCACGAGGAAGACGAGGGGGAAGAGCAAGCGCACCGGGACCCGCCGCGCGTGGGCCTCGGCCCGGCGACGCAGCCCGGCGCGTGCGTCGTCGGCGAGACGGGAGAGCAGCTCGGCCACCGGGGCACCGCTGCGCTCCGCCACCACCAGAGCGTCGGCGATCTCGCACCAGGCCGGATGCTCGCGGCCGACGGTGTCGAGCGCGTCGACCAGCGTGGACCCGAGCCGGCACCGGCGCTCGATCTCCGTGAGCAGCGCGCTCGTCGCCGCCGGGCTCCAGCGCGTCGCGGTGGCGAGCGCGAGTCGGGGCGTGTAGCCGGCCCGTGCGGCCATCGTGAGCACGTCGAGCGTGAGGGGGACGGCGCGCTCCACCGCGCGCGTCCGCTCACGGCGCCCGGCGCGGCCGCCGAGGACGCGGATCGGGAGCGCGCCACACGCCACGACGACACGCACGCAACGCGACCGGGTGAGCCGGGCGGCGCGCACGGACCGGGCGGCGGGAGCCCCGGCCCTGAGCACCAGGGAGCGGCGGTGGAGCGAGTGCCGGCGCGCCCGAACCGCCACCGGTGCCGCGAGGAGGCAACCCCACGCCCCGCCCAGCACCAGGACGAGGGGGCTCACGGCTCGCTCCGGACGATCCGGCGCATCCACAGCGCACCCAGCGCGTCGAGCCCCAGCCCCAGCACCAGGCACACCCTCCCCGCGTTCGACGCCACCAGCGCGCTCGCGGCCCGTGGGTCGACGGCGGCGGAGAACGCGAGGTAGCCGAGCGGCGCCGCACCCACCACGATCGCCGACATCCGCGCCTGCGCCGACAGCGCGGCGGCGTCGGCCCGTGCGCCGAGCAGGTCGCGCAACGAGCGGGCCAACCCGTCGAGCGCCGCGGCCGCAGCGCCACCGGTCTCGGCTGCGACCGCGAGCGATCCCGCGACCGCTCGCACCGGATCGAGCCGTCGCTCCTCCGCCCACCAGGCCAGGGCGGCGGGGAGCGCATCGCCGTGGTCGACCCGCTGCACCATGCGTCGCACGTCGGGCGCGACGGGGTCGGCGCGCTCACCCGCCTCGACCAGCGCCGTCGCGACGGTGTGACCGCTGCGCAGCCGAGCCGCGGTCACCTCGACGAACGCCGGCAGTGCAGCGAGAAACCGTCGCTGTGCTCGGCCGCGCGCCATGACGAGGCCGATCGGCGCGGCCCCGAGCACACCCGCGATCGCGATCGGTACCAGCCCGGGGTGCAACGACGCCGAGAGGAGGGCCGCCACGACGGCCGCGGTGCCGGCCAAGCCGAGGGCCTCCTCCGGCGACACGGGCACCTGCGCGTCACGCAGCGCGCGAGCCAGCGGCTCGCGAACCCGGGCCGGGAGCCGGCGCGCCGCGGATGGGCGGACCGCACGCAGCCTCGCGCGCGCCGGCATGCGCCACGCCTGGAGCGCACACACCGCCGCGGTCAGAGCCGCGACGCCCACGATCGTCAGCCGCAGCACGCGAACCACCGGGGGTCGGGCTGCGGCGCGTCCGGACGCCGTGGAGGACGGACGGGGGAACCCACGGCCGCGAGACCTGCGGGGCCCCACTCGAAGAGGGGCACCACCGCGACACCGCCACCGGAGGGGACCAGCTCACCGACGGTCTGGATGCGCCGCCCGCCGTCGCGCCGCACGACGTGCACGACGTAGTCGATCGCGTGCGCGATCTGCTGGCGCGCGACCTCGGCCGGGATCCCCACCCCGGCCATCAGCACGAGCCCGGCGAGACGGTCGACGACCGCATCGACGCCGTTCGCATGGACGGTGGTGAACGACCCGTCGTGCCCGGTGTTGAGGGCCTGGAGCAGGTCGAACGCCTCGGCGCCGCGCACCTCGCCCACGACGAGGCGGTCGGGACGCATCCGGAGCGCGGCGCGCACGAGCGCCCGCACGGGGACGCCGCCCGCGCCCTCCGCGTTGGGCAGGCGCGACTCGAGGCGCACCACGTGCGGAAGGGGGAGGCGCAGCTCCGCCGTCTCCTCGATCGTCACCACCCGGGCGTCGGGCGGGACGGCAGCGGCCAGCGCGTTGCACAGCGTCGTCTTGCCCGCCGACGTGCCCCCGGAGACGACCACGTTGGCCCCGTGGGTCACGGCCCAGCGCAGGAACGCCGCGACCGCCGGCGACGCGCCGAACGCGTCGGTGCCCACGCCGTCGGCGGTGAAGCGCCGGATGGTGACGCACGGCCCGTCGACCGACAGCGGCGGGACGATCGCGTGGAGGCGGGACCCGTCGGGGAGCCGGGCGTCGACGATCGGCGAGGACCGGTCGAGGCGGAGACCGAGCGGACCGATGATCCGCTCCACGAGCCGGAGCACGCTCGCGGCGTCGAGGCGCACGGGGACACGTTCGACGCGTCCACCTCGCTCGACGTAGACGCGGTCCGTGCCGTTGACCATCACCTCGGTGACCGACGGGTCGGAGAAGAGCGGCTGGAGCGGGCCGAGCCCGGCCACCTCGTCCACCAGCTCGTCGAGGAGGCGCTCGTGCCGCGCGCCGGTGATCAGGGGGTCCTCGGACCGGAGCAGCTCCGAGAGCGCGCTGCGCAGGGCCGGCTCGCGGGGGTCGGTGCGCGGCGCGTGCTCGTCGCGGGCCACCTCGGACAGCAGCCGCAGGTGGACCCGACGCTTCAGCTCGGCGTCGGGCCCCTGCGGGGTGCCCACCGGCTCGGGCATCACGCGACGTCGCGGTGCGCGCCGAGGTTGGCCGCGACGCGATCGACGAGGCGCGCCGCCGCGCGGGCGAGCGCGTCGGGCGGGCGCACCGCGATCACGCCGGCATCGACCGCGCGGGCGATGGCCGGCCGGA
>BTUT01000110.1:0-8383 GCA_045862935.1 Acidimicrobiia bacterium | reverse complement strand
GGGCGCGATCCTCATCGTGGCGACGCTGGTCACCGGCATCCTCGGCATGAATTTCCGCGACGCACCGAACGTGACGTGGACCACGGGATTCCTCGCGGTGGTCGCCGTGATCGCCGTGCTCACGGTGCCCATGTGGTGGTTCTTCCGGCGCAAGGGCTGGGTGTGAGCGAACCCGGCGAACGCCGAGCGGGCGACGTCGGGCAGCCTGAACGGCATCGGTACGGGCGCGTCGGCTGGCTGCGCGCCGCGGTGCTCGGCGCGAGCGACGGCATCGTCTCGACCGCCAGCCTGCTCATCGGCGTCGCCGCCGCGAGTGCCACCCGCTCCGAGCTCATCGTCGCGGGGTTCGCCGGGCTCGTCGCGGGCGGGATGTCGATGGCGACCGGCGAGTACAGCTCGGTCAGCTCCCAACGCGACACCGAGCAGGCCGACATCGCCCGCGAGGCGCGTGAGCAGCGCACCGACCCGCAGCGCGAGCTCGAAGAGCTCACGGAGATCTACGTCCGTCGCGGCCTCGACCGCGGACTCGCCCACCAGGTGGCCGTGCAGCTCCACGCCTCCGACCCGATCGGCGCCCACCTGCGCGACGAGCTCGGCATCGTGGAGCACGGTCGGGCCCGGCCCCTCCAGGCCGCAGGCGTCTCCGCGGGCGCGTTCGCGGTCGCGGCCCTGGTCCCGTTGCTGGCGGTGATCGCCGCGCCCTCGGGAAGTCGGATCGCCGTGCTCGTGGCCTCCTCCCTGCTCGCGCTGGCGCTCCTCGGCGTGGCGGGAGCCCGGATCGGCGGCGCGCCACCGGGGCGGGCCGCGGTGCGGGTCGTGGTGGGAAGCGGCCTCGCCATGGCGGTCACCGCGGCCATTGGCGCGCTGGTCGGCACGGCGGTGTGACCGGCCGACGGTCCTTCGTCCCGGTCGGGAACCATCCGGCATCCCGCAGTGTTCACGTGCGCGGAGCGCGCGATGTCCACGCGCGTCGAGTGCACGTCGAACGCAGGGAGTCGGGCATGCACGAGTCCATCCGCCTGGGAACCGTCCGCGGGATCGCCATCGGATTGAACTGGAGCGTGCTGGCCGTCGCCGGGCTGATCGCCTACGGGCTGGCCGACGGCGTCCTCCCCGAGGTCGCACCCGGTTACCGCCCGGGCGCGTACTGGGCAGTGGCGATCGGTGCGGTGCTCTGCTTCTTCGCGTCACTGCTCGCGCACGAGCTCGGGCACTCGATCGTCGCGCAAGGACAAGGCGTCGTGGTTGAAGGGATCACGTTGTGGCTCTTCGGTGGTGTGGCGAAGCTCCGCAACGAGGCCCACACCCACCAGGCCGAGCTCAAGATCGCGACCGCAGGGCCGGCGGTGAGCGTGGCCCTCGCGCTGGTGTTCGCGGGGATCGCGCTCGCGGCCGACACCGCGGGTGCGCCCGAGCTCACGGTCGAGGCGTTCACGTGGCTCGCACTCATCAACGGCATGCTCGCGGTCTTCAACCTCGCGCCGGGGGCACCGCTCGACGGCGGTCGGATCCTCCACGCGCTGGTCTGGCGGTCGACCCACGACCGCAACCGCGCGACCCGGGTCTCCACCGGCGCCGGCCGCGTGTTCGGCTACCTGCTCGTGGGGCTCGGGATCCTCATGGTGCTCAACGGTGCGATCGGCGGCATCTGGCTCGCGCTCGTCGGATGGTTCGTGATCAGCGCGGCGCGCGCCGAAGCCACCCACGCGCTCCTGCGGGGAGCGCTCGGCGGCGTACGGGTCCGTGACGTGATGTCGCGTGATCCCCATGTCGTCCCCGAGGACCAGGCGCTGAGCGCACTGCTCGACGACGCCTTCCTCCGCCACCACTGGTCGTCGTTCCCGGTCGTGAACGGCATCGGGGACGTCACCGGCCTCGTGACCCTGCGTCGCGTCCGGCACGTCGCGCCGGGCGACCGCGAGCGCCTCACTGCGGGTGACGTGGCCGTCCCCATCGACCGGTGCGTGATCGTCGCACCCGACGAGGCCCTGATCGACGCGCTCGAGCAGGTCGGTCCGGACGGCGGTGGCGATGGCCGGATGCTCGTGTTCGAGGGTGGCCACCTGGTCGGCATCGTCTCCCCCACCGACGTGCACCGCGCCCTCCGGCACGTCGCGAGCTTCAGCCGTCCAGCTCGGTAGACGCGGCGAGGTACTCGGGGTTACGGCGCGCGATCGACCGGCGGGTGTACTGCCACACCATCTCGATGCCGAACGCCGCGAGTCCGCTGACGACCAGCATCTCGGCGATCGCGGTCGTGTCGGGGAACCGCAGCGCGTAGAAGTCGCGCAGCCAGGGCACGATCATGATGACCGCGACCGAGCCGGCCATCGCGGCCACGAGGAGCGTCCGCCACCAGTTGAACGGTCTCGCCAGGCAGACCAGCACCCAGAGCCCTACGGCGACGAGCACGAGGGTGGCCGAGGTACGTGCCTCGCGCAGCGGCAGGTCGTCGCCGTAGTACGCGAGACCGAAGGCCGCGAGCGACGCGGCTGCAGCCACCGCGCCGGCGGGCACGGTGAAGCGCAGCACGCGGTCGAGGAAACCCGGGACGTAGCGGCGCTTGTTCGGCGCGAGCGCGAGGAAGAAGCCCGGGATGCCGATCGTGAACGTGCTCACGATCGTGAGCTGGCGCGGGAGGTACGGGTACTTCCAGCCCATCACGGCCACGAAGACCGCGATGAGGATCGCGTACACCGTCTTCGTCACGAACAGGTTCGCGGACCGCTCGATGTTCGCGATCACCCGGCGGCCCTCGGCCACCACCCCGGGCATCGTGGCGAACCGGCCGTCGAGCAGCACCAGCTGGGCAACCGACCGTGTGGCGGCGGCGCCCGAGCCCATCGCGACGCCGATGTCGGCGTCCTTCAGCGCGAGTGCGTCGTTCACGCCGTCGCCGGTCATCGCGACGACGTGGCCGCGTGACTGCAGCGCACCCACCATCGCACGCTTCTGCTGCGGCGTGACCCGGCCGAAGACCGAGTGCGTCTCGAGGACCTCGGCGAGCGCATCCTGGTCGTCGGGGAGCTGCCGCGCGTCGAACGGCTGGTCGCCACCGGGAAGGCCCACGCGTGTCGCCACTGCGCCCACCGTGCGCGGGTTGTCGCCGGAGATCACCTTCAGCGCCACACCCTGCTCCGCGAAGTAGCGCAGCGTGTCGGGCGCGTCCGGGCGGATCCGCTCCTCGAGCAGCACCAGCGCCTGCGGGCGGAGGTCGGCCGGGAGGACCTCACCGTCGAGCGGGCCGTCCGCGTGGGCGAGGAGCAGGACCCGGCGCCCCTCCGCCGCGAGCGCGTCGGCTCGACGGCGCGCCGGCTGCCCCGCGTCCACGAGCACCATCTCGGGCGCGCCGATGACCCACGACCCCTGCCCGTCGAACGACGCGGCCGACCACTTCCGCGCCGAGGAGAACGGCACGATCGCCGTGCGCGACCAGCCGGGTGGCGGTGCGAGGGCCGCGCCGATCGCCTTGAGCGTCGCGTTGGCGTTCTCGTCGTCCGCCAGCGCCCCGAGCGCCGCCTCGACCTGGGCCGCCGTGTGCGCGTCCGCGGCCAGGGGCTCGAGCCGGTCGAAGGCCACGTCGCCCTCGGTGAGCGTGCCGGTCTTGTCGAGGCACACCACGTCCACGCGGGCCAGCCCCTCGACGGCCGGCAGCTCCTGCACGAGCACCTTCCGGCGGGCGAGCGTCACGGCCGCGATGCCGAACGCGAGGCTGGTGAGCAGCACCAGGCCTTCCGGCACCATCCCCACGACCCCGGCCACCAGCGAGATGAGCGCTTCGCGCACGTCCTCCTTCGCGAGCTGGCGGAGCAGCAGCACCGCGGCGGTGGGGAACAGCGCGTACTGGATGTAGCGCAGGAGCGTGTTGATGCCGTCGACGAGCTCCGAGCGCGTGAGGGTGAACCGGCGGGCCTCGATCGCGAGCTGGCGGGCGTACGCCTCGGCACCCACGCGGGTGGCCTGGAACCGGCCCGACCCCGCGACCACGAAGCTCCCCGAGAGGACCTCGTCGCCGGTCGCCTTGTCGATGGCATCGGCCTCGCCGGTGAGCAGGGATTCGTCGACCTCGAGCCCGGCCACCTCGCGCACGATGCCGTCCGCCGGGACCTGGTCGCCCGTGCGCAGGTCGACGATGTCGTCCAGCACCACCGCTTCGACCGCGCACTCGAGCGCAGCTCCGTCTCGCACGACTCGCGCGGTGGGCGCCGCGAGCACCGCGAGACGATCGAGGGTGCGCTTCGCCCGGATCTCCTGCACGATGCCGATGAGCGAGTTGACCACGAGGATGATGCCGAACAGCGCGTCCTGGGGAGCCCCGACCGCGAGCACGATCACGAGCATCGTGCCGAGGATCGCGTTGAAGCGGGTGAAGACGTTGGCCCGGACGATCTCGCGGTAGGTGCGGCTGGTCCGCTCACCCCCGTCGTTCGTGAGGCCCTGCTCGACTCGCTCGCGCACCTCGGACGCGCTGAGCCCGACCAGTGGCGTGACGACGCGCGGCGGAGGCGTGCCGAAGCGTGACTCCGACTCGGTCAGGCTCATCGCCTGGCGCCGATCAGACCGAGCCGTTCGCGGCGACCACCGGGACGAGCTCGATCTCCCCCGTGCCGTCGTCCTCGAGGAGGCGGTAGCCACAGAGCTCGGCGAGGAGCGGCTGGCCCTCGTCGGGACCGCTGCCGATCAGCTCGTCGCCCGCGGTGATCCTCACCTGGCCGCGCGGCCGGTAGAGGTAGCGGCCGGCTCGCCGAATCGCGAGCAGGTAGAAGCCCGTCTCGGTCTCGAGCTGCGCGTCCTTGAGCGTGACCCCGTCGAGCGGCGCTCCCGGCGCGACCGGGAGCCGGGTGATCACCTCGTCGGCGTCGCCGAGCGCCAGGCCCACGATCGGGTGCATCTCCTCACCCTCCTCGACGAGCCACACCATCTGCTGCGCGGCGTCGCCGATCTCCTCCGCCGCGGCCCCCAGGTGCAGGAGCCCCCGCAGCGGCGACGGATCGACCTCGTCGGCAGCACTGCGCAGCACCCAGATCTCGAGCCGCTCGCGCATCTCGTCGAGGCGGTCCTCGAGGTGGCTCACCTCGGCTGCCAGGCTCTGGTCGTTGAACAACAGCGCCGAGTAGGCGAGCCCGACCGCGACCTCGGAGATGTTCTTCATCTCCACCAGCACGTCGACCGCGCGGTCGAGGTCGGTGATCGTGGGGTCGAAGTCCACCACCGGCGGTCGCCACTCCGGCGCGCCCGCGAGCTGTCGGAGCTCCTCGATGCCGTCGGGTGCCCCGCGCAGGATGAGCACGTCGTCGGCCACGAGCACGTCGCCGCCGTCCGGGTCGATGAGCCACTCCTTCCCCCGGCGGATGGCCATGACCCGCATGCCGACCTCCACCGGCAGCTCGACCTCGGCGAGATGGCGCTGCGCGAGCGCCGAGTCGGGGCGGATCCGCACCCGGTGCGAGATCTCCTCCGCCCGGGCGAGGTCGGCCACGAGGTCGGCGGGGATGCCGAGACGGTGGATCACCACCCGGGTGATGTCGACGGCCGCGTTCGCCAAGCGCTCGATCGCCGACACGAGGTGCAGCACGCTCGACATCTGCTCGGCCTCACGCGGTGAGCGGGCCGCGAGCACGCAGATCTCGCGCATCTCGTGGACGAGGTCGCGGAGGCGCTCCTCGAGCTCGTGCACCTCCTGCGCCATGGCCTCGTCGTCGAAGAACAGTGCGGCGTAGGCAAGGTCCACCATGAGCTCGGAGGTGTCCTTGGCCTCCGAGAGCATCGCCTTGAGATTTCGTGGAGGTCGGTCGTCGCCCATCGGTGCCTCGTGCGGACGCCCGGGCGCCCTAGGAGAGACCCAGGATAACCAGCGCCACCATGAAGGACACCGCTCCCAGGAAGTCGGAGGCCGACGAGACCAGCGGTACGCCGTTGTTGTCCGGGTCCCAGCCGAGCCGGTACGTCACGAGCGCGGCGCCGTAGGCCACGACGCACGTCATCGAGGTCGCCAGGGCGCCGGCGAGGAGCACCACCGCGAACATCTCGAGCACGCCGGGGCTCGCCAACCCGGTGATCGCCGCGAGCACGTCCGCCGCGACTCCGAGCAGCACGTAGATCGGCACCGCCACGAGCGCGACGAGCGTGAGATCGGGCACGACGGGGTCGACCGCCACCCGCGACGGATCGATCACCCCGAGGTGCAGCTTCGTGGACACCCGCGCCGAGAGGATCCCCGACAGCGACCCCGAGAGCGAGAGCAGTGGCGGGATCACGACCAGCAGCGCGGGATCGGCCGCGAGAGATCCCAGCCGGGACTGGATCGTGATCCCCGCGAGAGTGCTCACGAGGCCGGCGACGAGCAGGAACGGAACCGACTCGCCCACGATCCGGCGCAGGACGCCGAGGCGCGAGCGGAGGGCGACCACCAGCACCCCCACGGCGCCGACCGCGCACACGACCGCGGTGAGGTCCGGCACCCAGCTCGGCACGTCGCGCACGAGGTAGGTGGCGAGGAAGAGGCTCGGCAGCGTGATCACGTCGCCGGCGGCCGTGACCACGGGCACGCTCACGTTGTCGACGTCCCACTCCCTCCGCACCCCGAGGGCGGCGATGGCGATCGTGATGCCGAGCACCACCGCGGTCGGGATGAGCGCCCCCACCACCGAGACGGTGACGAACTCCGCCACGCTGATCGAGTGCTCCACGCCGAAGGCTTCGGCCACCCCCTTCGCGACGAGCGCGAGCACGAAGGACATGGCGATCGACAGGGTGACCGCCGCCTCGACGTTCTGACCGACCAGCGTCTCGCGGCGGCGCGACAGCCCGAAGCTGCCGGTGGCGACGAGCGTGCCGAGGCGGCTCCCGAGGGAGCCGAACACGTTGCCCCGCAAGCCGACCGCCGCCGGGACGAGGACGAGGAGACCGGGGAGCAGCTCGAGGGTGTGGGTGATCGAGCCGAGGACGAGACCGGCTACGAGCCCCGTGGCCGTCGCGAGCACGTGCGCGACGAAGCCCGCCCGCACACCGGCCGGGTCCGCGCGGACGAGCGCGAGGAACCGCCGCACGAAGCGGGGAAGACGCTGCACCGGGGACTCGGAGGCTCGCTCATGACCTGCTCACAGATGCCGACCGCGACACCGATCGAACCCGGCAAGGCTAGCCCCGTGGGCGCGGGGCCGCGGCGGTGGCGAGGTTCGACCCTCACCGTCGAGGAGCTTGCCGCGGACGAGGAATGTGTAAGCATCTCGGCGATGCTTGTTAGCATGCTGGCATGATCCGCACGCAGCTCCAGCTGACGCCGGAACAGGCCGCGGCACTGAAGCGGGTCGCCGCGAAACGGAACGTCTCGATGGCCGAGGTGGTGCGCGAGCTCGTCGACGCCCATCTCGTCGCGGCTGCCGGCGCGGACCCACGCCACAAGGCGCGGGCGGTGGTCGGCCGTTACCGCTCCGGACAGTCCGGGACCAGCGTCGAGCACGACGCGGTGCTCGCCGAGGAGCTCGGGCGGTGAGGACGCTCGTCGACACCTCTGCGCTGTACGCACTCCTGGATGCCGACGACCGGAACCACCGCGCGGCAGCCGAGTGGTTCGACGAGCTCGAGGCCGAACCTGAAGACATCCTGGTGACCCACACGTACGTCGTGGTCGAGACCGCCGCGCTCGTCCAGCACCGCCTCGGCGCCAGAGCGGTGCGGGACCTCTTCGACGGTCTGCTCCCCGCCCTGGACGTCACCGTGGTCGACGCCGCACTGCACGAGCGCGCCGTGGCGGCGTACCTCGCCGGACTGAGCCGACGAGTGTCGTTCGTCGACCGCGTCAGCTTCGAGCTCGTTCGTTCGGCGCGCCTCGACCGAGCATTCGCCTTCGATCATGACTTCGCGAGGGAAGGCATCGCGCTCGTGCCTTGAGCGCCGGACGCGGCTCAGCCGGGCGGCGCCGCGGGACCGCCCAGCGGAGCGGCCCGAGGGGGGCGGGGCATGAGAGCGGTGAGTGCGAGGTCGAGGTCGAGACGGTCGCCGTACCAGTGGGGGACGATCGTGGTGGGGGTGATGGAGACACCGTGATCGGCGTTGGTGTGCTCGATCGTGGCGGGGTCGGGCGGTTCCGCGGAACCGCCCGCGCTGTGGTCGGCCAGCGAGCGCCCGTGGGGGTCGGTGAAGGTGACGGTGCCGTCGACGCCGAGCAGGACCGACCAGCTGCCCTCGTGGGCGAGGCGGTGATGATGCGCGCAGAGCTCGACGAGGTTCGAGAGCACGGTCGGACCGCCCTGGGTCCAGTGCCGGACGTGATGGCCGTGCACGAGACGGCGTTCCCCACAGCCGGGGAACCGGCAGCCGCCGTCGCGGGCGTGCAACATGCGGCGCAACCTCCGAGCCAGGTTGCGCCGCCGCACCCCGA